>JAFZWN010000080.1 GCA_017617295.1 Clostridiales bacterium
AAGAAGAGTATTTCTCTTGATGGCGTTGTAGATGTCGGGCTCGGAATCCTTATCAAGGTTGATAACCTTAGCATAGCAGCCGCCCTCGAAGTTGAATACGCCGTTGTCATCCCAGCCGTGCTCGTCGTCACCGATGAGAAGTCTCTTGGGATCTGTGGAAAGTGTTGTCTTACCTGTACCGGAAAGACCGAAGAAGATGGCTGTGTTCTTGCCTTCCATATCTGTGTTAGCAGAGCAGTGCATGGAAGCGATGCCCTTAAGAGGACGGTAGTAGTTCATCATGGAGAACATACCCTTCTTCATCTCGCCGCCGTACCATGTGTTAAGGATAACCTGCTCACGGGAAGTTGTGTTGAAAGCAACACATGTGGAAGAGTTAAGTCCGAGAGCCTCGAAGTTGTCGACCTTAGCCTTGGAAGCCGTGTAAACAACGAAGTCAGGCTCGAAAGCGTCAAGCTCCTCAGCTGTAGGCTTGATGAACATATTTGTTACGAAGTGAGCCTGCCAAGCAACCTCCATGATGAAACGGACAGCCATTCTCGTGTCCTTGTTGGCGCCGCAGAAAGCATCGACTACGAAAAGTCTCTTTCCGGAAAGCTCATTCTGAGCAAGCTTCTTTACTTCTGCCCAAACTTCCTCGCTCATGGGGTGGTTGTCGTTCTTGTACTCATCGGATGTCCACCAAACTGTGTCCTTGGAGTTCTCATCCATTACGATGTACTTGTCTTTAGGGGAACGACCTGTATAGATACCTGTCATTACGTTAACTGTGTCAAGCTCTGTGACCTGACCTGCCTCATAACCTGTAAGACCAGCCTTTGTCTCCTCAGCGAAAAGAACTTCGTAAGAAGGATTGTGCACGATCTCAGTTGCACCGGTAATACCGTACTTGGTTAAATCAATGTTTGCCATTTGGATTTTACCTCTTCCTTTATTTATTTATGTGGCGTTGACCACACATTTTTTTACCTCATACATTGTACTACATAAAGAAGAGATTTTTTCAGGCAACTTTTCGCTAAAATCATGAAAAAAGCATAATAATCCTTTGTGGATATTTATGCTTTTTCAAATGATTTTCATTATTTAATTACGAGTCCGCTCTCTCTGGCTTTGATCGCGAGCTCAGTCCTGGATTTGAATCCCGTCTTCTGCATCAGGTTCATAATATGCGTCTTGACGGTAGAGACAGAAAGATACATCCTCTCGGCGATCTCCTCATTTGTATCGCCTGATGTGATCTCTCTTAAGATCTCGAGTTCCCTGTATGTAAAATCCTTAGAAGATGCCTGTCCGAGCATAACTTCAGGGGTCTCGTCAGGGTATATGCTCTCCCCGTCCATGGTCCTTTCCATGATATCCAGGAAGGAATCATAATTTAATTCCTTATATACGAAGCTCTCGACACCGGCTTTCCTTGCCTGCTCCAGATATGAGAACTCAGGCATGGATGTTACGATTATTATCTTGATACCCGGATACTTTTCCTTGATCCTTGCGGAGGCCTGAAGACCGTTAGCTCCGTAATCGGTATATACATCCATTATAATAAGGTCGATCTTATTCTTCTGACAGTAGATATCAGCCAGATCGGCATTGCTGATCGAGAACGAAAGCGTGAAATGCCTTGATTTGTTTACTGTATCCTCAAAATATTTACGTACGAGTTCCTGATCTTCAACGATCATGACATTATAGCGCCTGTTGTTCCTTTCCTCATCATACAGGACAAAACGGACATTTCTTTTCCAGGCATTCTCAAGAGCCTTGATAGATTTATCGAATCCTTTCTTATACCCGGTGGGATCTTCTTCGGTACAGAAAGCGGAACCTACTGTTATCCTTATATCATAACGTCTTCCGTTACTGAGATATTCATAATCCAGTTCCTTGAGCAGAAGGTTGCCGTAGGCTTTGGCTGATTCTGTATCAGTGATACCGGGAACACCTATCAGATAAAGGGAATCATAATAAGCGGTAGCTACAGAACCTTCCTTCATGGTAGCGGAGATCCTGTCGGTAAAGTCATTTAACATACGGTCATACTCTTCGAGACCGAGATCAGTACGAAGAGTCCTGGCATTCTCTATCTCAGCTAAGAAAAAACAATCGGGTAAGGGCTGTCCATCGTCACGGAGTTTATTGATAGCTTCCTCAAAAGTCTTTTTTCCCTGATGCATCTCAAACATATTATCTTTCCTCCGTTATTCCTGTGTTCTCAACCTGATAGTCAGACAGAACCTGTCTTCATTGGATATTATCATTTCGCCGCCGTTGTTTTCAACAAGATTTCTAAGCGATGTAAGTCCCCCGCCCTCATTTACCGGACCGGGCTTAAACAGCCCGTCATTAGTAAACTGCATAACTGTAGTACCCTCATCATCAGAAACATCTATAAAGACGATATCGGCATCGGCATGCTTAAGAGCATTGGTAAGCGATTCTCGCACACCGTTAAAAAGAAGAGTCCTTACGGTATCGTTATTAGGTATTGTTCCCCGCACCACGAGTTCTATACCGCAGGCTTTGGCAGCTGCCGTTATGTCATCGGTTATATTCTTGTCTTTTCTTTCGTTAAGCGTTCCTTCGAGGAATGTGATCTTATTCCATTTCTCCAGTATCTCATCGAGAGTGATATCGGTATCATCCTTCGACAGATAGCGCTTGGACATTATGAGAGCATTCCCGAGATTATCGTGTATATTGATCTTGGCGTTTAAGACTTCCTGTTTTACGGTTACTTCACCGGTCTCCTTTGAAAATCTTGCAAGTCTCTCATTGAATTCCCTGTTGATCTTTTTCTGCCGTTCGAGCTCTTCTCTGAGCAGTGTCTCCTCCGTAACATCCATAGCAATCAGCTCATACATGTCCTTGCTGCCCTTCAGCTGCTTCTTTGTAAACATATAGAAGTTCTCGTCACCGATCTTGACTATATCGCCCTTTTCCTTAACGAAAAAGTAAAACTGCTTGGCATTGGTAACTGTCTTTCCCGTAAGAGCAACGGAGAGTTCCTGCATCTTTTTATTGATAAGGACGATGTAGCCTCCCGGAGCAGAATAACAAAGACCGGTCGAAAGTTTATCGAAAGCCTCTTTAACAGACTTTAATGACAGCTCGTTCCTGTTCTTTATGACCGTATGAACGAATGAGAGGATACTGATAACGAGTGCTATTCCAAGTGCAACGATATAGAACACGGCTTTCTTTGTAGCGAAAGAATAACCGATATCGTATCCTTTCATATCAGCCGGGAAAGAATCATTATTGTAGTTGATACAGAATATCGATACCTGAAGGAAGAATAGATAGACAAAAGAAAGGATAACAGGTATGAGGGCAGGCAGTTTGTTTCTAAACGTACGGAATACACGGACAAAGTCGTTCATCGAAAAGACCAGTGCTACAAAACAGAATATTGAAAGTATTACTCGGGGGATCGGAGGAATATCAATGTATAACAAAACGCTTGTCCTCCCCTTTTGCTTTAATATCCATTATCAGAAAAGGCCTGTCATCGGCATCAATAGTGATCCTGATCCTGGTGAGATCTTTATATCTGTCGTTAAGGAACTTGTCGTAACGGTCAAAGAGGCCCATGATATAAGGAGCCGGAAAATTTCTGGCTTCCAGGTCTTTGGACTTGATCACGACTTTCTTGTCAATATCATCATCGATATATGTCAGCGTATCTTTAACCGACAGGAACAGTTCTCCTGCTGAGATCTCTCCTTTATCGGCGGCAACCAGCATAAGATTGGCCTTACGCTTGATATAAACGCCGCAGATCATTATCTTCTTGAGGTCTTTGCCACCTTCGATCTCTTCTCTGATGATCTCGATCTTCCTGTTAACACTCTTACTGATATCATCATAGATGGCAGACTTGAGAGTATACTCCTCACTCCTCTTTTCCATTTCCTTTTCGGCCAGGATGATGTCCCTGTTCTCCTTGAGGCTCGTCAGGGTCTTACTGATACTCTCGTAAAGCTCGTTGATCTGAGAGATATCCTCGTTCCATACGATGGATCCGCCCCTTATCTCCATACTGTGTCTTAGTGTGTTTTCGTCCTGTTCACGGAGTTCGACCGAAGTATTCTGATATACGACATCGTTTTTGTCACGAAGTTCCATCGCCAGACTGCACCGGTCAAAAAGCATATCATAGCCGGAACATGTAGGTATCATACCTATGGCTATACAGCTTTCGGTAGCAAAGATTATTACCCCCACGAATAAGTCATACCACATGTAAACAGTACGGAACAGAGTCATAGCCATTATGATAAGTCCCCAAAGGACAGCACAGATACTGAGCGGGATCCAGAAATAGTGTTTTCCCGGCCATACTGAGCATTTACGGTAGAAAGTAATGAGTGCCAGAGAGATCATAAAGATGACCAGCACATAATAAACAAAATAAAAGACGTTTCTGTGCCAGGTCCCGTCTTCGGCATGGATATAGAAAAGATGATGGATCTCGTTGGTCCACATTACTACCGAAACGATAAATACGGGAATAAAGATAAGATGGTATTTGTTAAGCCATTTACCGTCATCAGGTTCACCGATACTTACCGAGAGCATCAGCATAAAGAACAGCGTCAATATAACGAAGTCGGCAGGGACCGAATACATGAGGTAAGTCGCAGTTTCAAAACCGGCAAACAGCTGATATTTACAAAGCCTTACAAGCTGAAGCCCGATAAGGCAGAAGCCGGACAATGTAAAATACAGGTTGGTCTTACGGGAGACAACCTTGTTTCTTACATCGTTCATCCACATCAGGATGATACCGATATATATAAAATAAGACAGAAAGAGAAAAGGAAACGTATCCTCCAGCAATAAACTGCAGGCTCCGCCCAGAGCAAAGAGCAAAAGATATATTATTTCTCTTCTAAATGACCTGTTCTTTATTATTCCCATCTGTTTGATTTTACCATAAACCAGAGAATCGGGACCCGCAGTTACGGGTCCCGATCGAGGATATGTTTATTCGCAGCAGTTAATTATCTCAGAACGGATTGCCACCGTAAGGAGCAAGCGATTTGGAAGCCAGATCGATCCACTTCTGACGATCGCCCTTAAGTACTTTGGTCAATGCTGCAGCAGCATTCTCTGCGCTGGAATCAACGTCGCCGCCGTCCTTCATAGCCTTTGCCACATCTGCGGCAGCCTTGAGGGCCTCGAACTGAGCCTTGCTCTTATTGGCAAAATTGCCGAGTGTATCCTGGATACCGAACAGAGTATCGTAATACTTCTTTGCTGACTTATAGGAAGCATCGCCGGTTGTCTTTACGTCGAAGTCAGCCATACCGGGAGTATTAGAGAAAGAATACTGGATAACGTAATCATTCTGGGGCTTGCCGTCAACGATCTTTGTCGACTTATCCAATTTGTACTCAAACAGATCAGCTATCCTGTATACACATGCCTTCTCTGTCTTTCCGAAAAGGAAGAACTTATAGTTAGTCTCAACAAATGCCATAAGTCCGAGGTTTTCAGCAACATATACCGGAGATCCGATCCTCTTCATTGACTTTCTCTTTGCCTTATCGGGAGCCATAAGTTCTGTCCAGATCTTTGTTCCCTTCTCAACCTGAGCAAAATGAGCCTTAACGTCATCAAGAGCCATATGCTGATAATCGAAAGTCTTGAAACCTAACTTCTTGCACTTGCCTCTGCAGATAAAGTTTCCGTCGCGAAGTTTTAACTGCTGAACCAGATTGATGTCATCTCCGCAGATCGCGCATTTTTGTGCCATAATAGATCCTCCTTAGTTCATGAAACAAGAACTGCTTGTCTCTTGCTTATGAACCTATTGTAGGATAAAGAGTCAGATGAAACATCAGCCAAAAGGATGATATGCACTTTTTGACATTTTGTATTTTCGGCAAAAAGTATGACTGCCTTCGGGGGGGGGCGATCCGAAGACAGTCATTTTCAGAAAGTATAATATAAGTGGTGATTACACTATATTATCGTATTATTCCGTAGGAAGCGCAGATCTGTGCGAACTCTGTCGATGCGGCAAATCCTTCGAATACTTCTTCTCTGGATACGCCTGAATCGAGCTGTGCTACCCAGGCAGTAAAGCCTGCCTCGTCTGCTTCCCTACCCATAAATGTGAGATATAGTCTGTTTACAAATTCACTGTTAGATACATTCTGCTCGATAAACTCGTTACTGAAGAAGAATCCTCTAGCAGCACCGGTACCCGTATCTCTCTGATTGGCAAGCTGTCTTGCCCATGCCATGAGACCGCCTTCCTCCGCAGCCCTGTTAAGACATGTCGTATAGAGCCTTGTGGCAAATTCTATAGTCTGTTCATTGGGTTCCACCTCGATATTGGGTGTTCCAGTACCGCCTGATGCAATACCGTAACGGAGACACAGATTGGCCCATTCGGTGGAATTGATGAATCCTTCGATAACATCCCTCTTTGAATCGCCTCTTTCAAGTGCTGCTACCCAAGCCTGGAATCCGGCGTCATCCGGCTCGCGGTCAAAGAAAGTCCTATATAGGATATATACAAACTGCTGATCCGAAGAAACCTTGTTCATGAACTCGTCACTATAAAGGAATCCTCTTGCTGCCTCGGCACCAGTCGATCCTCTCATGGTGATGGCATCTATCCAGTTCTGCTTACCTAAAGGATCAGAATTCCTTCCGAGTGCAACAGTATAAAGTCTCTCGACAAATCCGGCTACACCGGTCTCAGTAACTTCAGGAAGATCCGGAACTGTCCAGGAAGAGCCGGAACCTGATCCGCTTCCGTTATTCTCCGCAGGTTCTTCAGGCTGCTGCTGAGGTTCACCGGGTTCCTCTTCAGCGGGTTCGTCTTCTGTAGGCGCGATAACGGCATCGGAACTTACGTGGAATTTACGTTCTACAGTTTCACATGAATAAAAACTGTACTGACAATAATAATCCGAACCGGCAATAGTAGGTCTGTATACGGAAGCAGTCGCTCCCTCTATCCTTCTGTGATTGGAATCAAACCACTGATAGTGATAATAATCGGGATGATTCCTGTGAGACTGTGTAGCCGTACAGTCAAGTGATGTAAAGCTGCTTCCTTCGCCCGAGAAGGACTCGGAGGAAGTATCTCTTACAGACGGGAAAAAGTGAAAGATAAAGTTTCCGGAATCCTCGGTAGCAACTGCACTAAGTCTGATATAATATGTTCTGCCTTCGATAAAATTATTAACCAGGTCAAAATTCCTCTGCCCCTGTTTCATATCAACGGTTCCGGGAAGAACATTAAGTTCAAAATCAAAGATAGTTGCTTCGGGATTTACGGTATCTTCACCCGTTAAAGACAGGATCTCATAATAACCCGTCTCTCTGGGAATAAATGACAGCCAGAATTCTTTCTTGGAGGAGTTATAAGTGACGCTGAATATTCCATAGCCTATCTCTTCGGAGTTATCACGCACATAACTTACATCGATCTCTCCCGCGGCCAACGAGACGGACGGAAGGAAGGATAACATCATAAAGACCGACAAAAAGCAACTTATCAATTTACGCTTAAGTTTCATTGTGATTCCTCCATGTTTTTTATGAAATTAACGCAATTATATATAACTGCTCTTCAAATTGCAACAGGAAAGTGAACTTTTTGTGACAGAATGTGAATCTTTGTGAAGATATTTGTAAAAATGTGGACAGAATTTGTACTAATTGACGGTACATAAAAGGGGTTGCCGGCACTATGCGGACAACCCCTATTTCTTACCGATAAGCATAGTATATTATCCTATGATCCAGATCTGCATCATAATCATAATCATAAAGATAATATGTCGAATATGCATTGTGTGTATCATCAAATCCCCAGTATGCAAAATCCAACAATACCCATTCACCATAATAATATCCGTAATATTCGGCATCAATATTAATGTCGTCGTAAATAGCTACAATATAATACGGACTATCTTCATTACCCCAATATACTCTGGAAGAACCCTCAGGTTCTGACGTCGGGATCACGGAATAAGAAGGAACCGGAGTAGGAGACGGAGTAACTATCAATTCATCAGGAACATAAACCGGAGTAAAATCTTCACCTACATGGTCGAAATAGTAGACATACCTTATGTTTCCGTTATTATCTTTATAACCATATATCCTGTTGCCGGACGTATCAACAGATATCCATCCGTGCATTTCATAACTCAATCTCATAAACCAAGTGTTATCAAACCACAATCTGGGACAACTGACACTTCCAACAGGTGTCGGTGTAGCAACTGGAGACTGTGATGGTACCGCAGTGGGCGTACTCGTAGGAGTAGAGGTGGGAGTTGACGAAGGAGTACTTGTTGGATTCGACGTGGGTGTACTTGTCGGCGTGCTCGTAGGAGTATTTGTCGGCCTCCTTGTAGGTGTGGGAGTACTCGTAGGAGTAGACGTTGGCCTTCTCGTGGGAGTAGGAGTATTCGACGGTGTCGGCGAGGGAGTGTTCGTCGTCACAGGCATTATCGTAGGAACCGAGGTAGGCGTAGATGTAGGTATAGGTGTTGCAGTAGGAACAGGTGTCGGCGCCTTTGTAACAGCTCCGTCCATATGTGTATCGGGAGCAGGCGTAGGAGTCAGTTCCTCCGTAGGAGTGACCGAAGGCGAAGATACAGGAGTAATGGTCGGAACCGATTCAGATGGCTCAGGGGATGAGGTATCCGTCACACGCGGCGCTCTCGTAGGCGTTACCGTGGCAGTGGGAGAGATTGTTGCAGTTGGAGTTGTTGTGGCTCCGGCTCTTCTTGTCGGAGTCGGCGTCGATGTGGATGTCGGTGTGATCGAAGGTGTATCCATAGCCTCAGGATCGTCGGCAATATCCTCGATAAGCAGCGTGCCTTCTTCTATAGCCTGGACAATTTCAGCGTCCCAGCCTGCGTCTTCACAGACTCTGGCAAGCAGGTCAGCATCGTCAACTACCATCTCGCGTGCAAAATCCGGTATCTCGGGTTCTGCAACTTCTTCAAGCGTAAACATTATCGAGTCGATTTCACGGTCGTTATAAAGGTAAACACGCACCATATTGCCTGCAGTAAGATTGACCTCTTTCTCCTCGCCGGTTACCGGGTTTGTGCCTTTGATGTGAACATGTCCGTCTGTCAGCATCAGACACTCATGGCCTTCCTCGTCAACGAAGACATAACCGGATGTTCCTCTTATACCGACGATCATGGTGGATGTCCTTATATCAAATGATTCATCATCTTCCAGCGGCTTATTTACCTCAAAAAATATCCCTCCGTCAGTAAGCATCAGCTCAAGCTTCTTCCCTGTTTTCCGGAATTCCGCCCGGCTGTTCTCCTGAAGTGTAACTATCTTATGGTCATCCAGACCGATCGAAGCGAGGCTGTCTGATGCGGTGTTTATCGCCTGGCCGCTTTGAAACCTCATATTTTCCGTTAATCCTCGCAGCTTTCCGTTTTCGTCCTCGACGGTAACCGTACCTTCGACACGGAGAAGTCTCATGGTCCTGGCTGTATATCTGTTGCCCTTTATCACGGCGATCACACATGCCGCTATGATGAGCACAGTTATTACTGCGACTAATACTTTAGTCTTAATCGGGGCACTCTTGAACTTACTGATCATGTTATTACCCATAAACAAACCACCCATTCGCAGGGAGTCCCCAAATCTCCCTTTTATGATACTACCTTATAATATCTGCGAATGACCGACCTCATACTAAAGTATGAAAAAAACGGGTATTTTAAAACTTTGCGGGTAAAATATCGATGCTTGTATCACGATCGATCTACTGATCATGAATATGGTTATCCAGGTAAATGATATCTTTTGTCAGCCTTCCATATTGAAATCTGAGTTTCTCGGCTTCTTCCCTTTTTTCCTTGCATAAATTGCTCAATCTCTCGATATTCTCGGTATGAGGCCTCTTAGCTTCCTCAAGCCTCTTATCAGAAATATCCTTTTTAACATTATAGATAATAAGGGATGCGATTATTACAGCAATAACAGTTATTAGCACCCACCATCCGAGCCAGAGTACAAAACCTGCAATGGCCATGACGGCCAGTAGAAAGAGCATATCAAATACAGACATATCTCCCTTTGGAGTCTTTGCTTCACGGAGCTGATCGACCGAATTCGTGAAACGGCGGTTGTTTATCATCTGAGCGTCCGTAATGGCATTACGGAGATTATTCTCGGATATCCTTTCATCCTCGATCTTTTTGATCTCCTTTAAAGTGTCTCTGTATCTGCCGAGAACGGACAAGGCTTCCTGTATCTTTGTAAAGTATTCCTTATCTCCCGTTTCACAGTTGTCGATGGCATAAAGAAGTGTAGCTTCATCTTCCTTAAGGTGGACTTTACTCTCGTGAAGTATGGGATGGATCGTCCTCCATTTGCACTTGCAAAGGATAAGTCCCTTCAGTGCTACAAAGTTATGCGGATCCTTATTGAGCATGAATTCATAAGCGTCTTTCGCTGCTCCGAATTCTCCTCTCGTAATAGCCGTATGCGCGACATCTAAAATATTGTCTTCGCGGAAATATTCATAATCGTAAGATATGCCACAGAAAGGGCAACGGTATAACTGACGATCCAGATCTATCTCAAGAGGTCCTCCGCACATCTGACAGTCGTGACTCTTGATCTTTGACATCTCTATCCCTCCGTAATATTCCAAAATAGGTCAAAATCATTATATCAGATTTTGGATAAAGAGATGATCAGATTGACAGTTTACGGGTAATATATCCGGCAACACTTTCCGAATCTATCCCTGCCTGCTCATACTGTGACTGAATAGATGCAGCTCTGATCATCTGGTCACGGACGGCTATCGGATGAACAGAAGAAGTGATCCCGTTCTCTTCGGCGAGGGATGAGAAGTTTTCTCCGAATCCGCCGCTTATATATCCGTCCTCAAGCGTAAATGTGTCTTTTATGCCTGAGAGCAGAGGCTTAAGTTCAGAATAAGGAATAGGGCGTATTACGGTAAGTACAATAAGTCTTCCCTTCAGGCCTTTGTTCCTTAACAGCTGTACAGCGTTATAAGCCTGAGCTGAGATCACGCCGAAAGAAATAAGCGCATAATCTGACCCATCATCAATGACAAGATGAGGTCTGGTAATATCATCGACAGAATCACAAAGGAAATCCTTGGCATCATAAGGACAGTTACCGCGCGGATACCTGACAGCACAGGGACCTTCGCATCTGTTTACAGCATAATCCATCGAGAACTTGAGTTCCCTGTAGTCTCTGGGGGACAGAACAGTCATGCCGGGCATGGAGTTCAGATATGATATATCCAGAAGACCGTTGTGTGTATGACCGTCGGCACCGACAAATCCGGAACGGTCGATGGCAAAGACCACATGGTTATTCATGAAGCATACATCATGGATGATCTGGTCGTAAGCTCTCTGAAGGAATGACGAATAGATGGCAACGACGGGGATATATCCTGATACGGACATTCCCGCTGCCATAGTTACTGCATGTTCTTCAGCTATCCCGCAGTCGAAGAACCTGTCGGGGAATTTCATCGAAAAGGTCTCGAGCCCCGTACCCTGAGCCATGGCTGCGCTTATTGCTACAACCCTCTTGTTCTTAGAAGCGACCTCGACTACGGCACCGGAGAAAGCATGGGTATAACTGGCTGATACTGCCTTTATAACGCCTTTATCGATATCAAAAGGTCCCACACCGTGATAATCGGAGGGGGACTCCTCGGCATACTTATATCCTTTTCCTTTCTTAGTGCATATATGAAGAAGGACAGGATCCTTGATATCCTTTACGGCGTTAAGAGCTTTTATCAGGGCTTCGTGATCATGTCCGTCAACGGGACCGTAATAAACCAGTCCCAGGTCTTCGAACATAGAAGGCTGCTGCTTGTTGACAAGGAATCTGAAGAAAGTCTTGATCTTCTTGATGCCCTTGATGATGCCGTTACCGATAAGAGGGATCTTCTGAAGGAAGCTCGCCGTATTCTGCTTGGCGGAGATATATCCTTTGGAGATACGGAGTTCCTTCAGATACTTACTCATGCCGCCGACATTCTTATCGATACTCATCTCGTTATCGTTAAGGATAACTATCATCTGCTTACGGCTGTGCCCGAGATCGTTTATAGCCTCATATGACATTCCGCCTGTCATGGCTCCGTCTCCTATCACGGCAACAACATAGGAATCATCACGGTTAAGATCCCTGGCTCTGGCCATACCCAGGGCTGCTGAGATCGATGTACTGCTGTGACCTGTATCGAATACATCGAATCTGCTCTCGGATCTCCTTGGGAAACCGGAAACTCCTCCCTGCTTACGTAACGTATCGAACCTGTCGAATCTCCCTGTCAGGAGCTTATAAGCATATGACTGGTGGCCGACATCAAGAACGATCTTATCCTTACCCGGATCAAATACAGAAAGAAGAGCCACAGTAAGCTCAACTACGCCGAGGTTGGAAGCGAGATGACCGCCGTTACATGCGACAGTCTTTATAATCTTATCGCGTAGTTCAGAGCACAGGATATCCCTTTCCTTAGGGCTCATGTACTTTATGTCGGTATGATCTATATTGTTTTTCAGATACTTATATTCCAATAGTCACAACCCTCGCGATACTGTCAATGGTCCCGTCCTGCGAAAAATGCTATGACGGGCTCGAATCTCGATACATCGTATCCCATATCCCTTATATTATCCAGATGAGTATAGCAAAGCTCGATATTATGCTTCAATTCTTCCCTGGCCCCCTCGATACCCAGAAGTGTAACAAATGTAGATTTATGATCTCTTTCATCCTTACCGGTGCTCTTCCCCAGAGTCTTTACATCCGATTCAAGATCAAGTATATCGTCTTTTATCTGGAATGATAACCCAAGACAGTTTGAGATTTCAGACAATTCTAAGGCAAGTTCATCGCTGAATCTTGTTTCGAACATATAATAAGGAAGCATAACCGCTGCCTTGAGCAGCGCTCCGGTCTTTTTTCTCTGAAGTTCATACAGACGGTCGATACTGATGCTCTTGTTCTCGGAAGCAAGATCTATACTCTGTCCGCCAACCATACCGTTGATACCGGATAAGGAAGCAAGTTCCTTCGCGGCACGTGCATACGAAGGGTTTCTGGCGACTTCACAGGTTACGGTCTCGAATGCCCTGTTAAGAAGACAGTCACCGGCCAGTACGGCAATGCCTTCACCGAATCTCTTATGGCATGTGGGTTTCCCTCTGCGGAGATCATCGTTATCCATCGCGGGAAGATCGTCATGGATGAGAGAATATGTATGGATCA
Source organism: Clostridiales bacterium (assembly GCA_017617295.1). Taxonomy (GTDB): domain Bacteria; phylum Bacillota; class Clostridia; order Saccharofermentanales; family Saccharofermentanaceae; genus Saccharofermentans. The sequence goes on from JAFZWN010000080.1 coordinate 13,294, forward strand.
TCTCCAAAGCGGCGGCGAATGGCAGGACCTCATCCTTTGATACTCCAAGCATATCGGATGAAAGATAGCAAAGGAGCGGTCTTATCCTCTTTCCTCCTGCCATCAGGCTGTACATACAAGCCTGTACGGTTATATCATCTTTAAGTTCTTCATCGAAAGCATTTTCCAGTCTTTCTTCAACCCAGTCGCAGGCTTCATTGATCAATGAATTAATATCTTCCATACTATCAGCCCTCAAAAGATTCCTCTTCGCCGGTCTTTTTATTCAGCACTGAGATCTTTTTTTCTACTTCAGTAAGCTTACCGTCACACAGATTCAGAAGTTCGAGTCCTCTGGAATACAGTTTAAGCGAATCATCAAGAGGCACATTACCTGCTGACAGTCTGGAAACGATCTCTTCGAGCTCTGCTATTCCCTGTTCATAATTGAATCCGTTTTCTTCCATTACTCATTCTCCTTAATATTTTCGACTCTGGCTTCTATGACACCGTCACTGACGAATATCCTGATCTCATCTCCGACTCTGACCTGGGAAACGTTCCTTACGGTCCGGCCATCAGAAATGATATACGAATATCCCCGATCGAGTGTATTCGAAGGTCCCAGAAGCGCGAGACTCTTTCTTAGTGAACCGATCCTGTTCTTCTCGTCGGTTAATCTCTTATCGGTTATAGAATTAAATCTTTCCTTTAATAGGTTCAGTCTGTTCTTCTGGATCTCGATATTATACATAGGTGTATAGAGCGCTTTATTCTCCGACAGGTATTTAAGCTGATTACGCTTACGGTCAATAATACTCTTTATCGAGAAATCAAGCACGTCGCGAAGATTCCTGTTCCTTCCTTTCAGTTCTTCATACGAAGGCATGACAAGCTCAGCCGCTGCCGTTGGTGTAGGTGTCCTCATATCGGAAACATAATCGCATATCGTATAGTCCGTCTCATGACCGACGGCAGATATAACGGGGATACTGCAGTTATAGATGGTCCTGGCAAGAGTCTCGTCGTTAAATCCCCAGAGATCTTCGATAGATCCGCCGCCCCTGGCTATGATGATCACATCGACTTTTGAAGACGACATAAAGTAATTCAACCCTTCGCATACTTCTCTTGCACACGATTCGCCCTGTACGGCCGAAGGATAAAGGAGCAGATCAAAATGAGGATTACGTCTGGAGAGAGTATTGATTATATCGTGGATGACCGCTCCCTGGGATGATGATATAACACCGATACGCCGGGGAAGAAGCGGAAGTTTTTTCTTATGTTCGGGGGCAAAAAGCCCTTCGGATCGAAGTCTCTCATAAAGTCTTCTCATCTGTTCCGCGAGATCGCCGACGCCAGCTCTTGACATCGTATCTATCTCTAACCTGTAGGAACCTCTCTCGGGATAAATGCTCACAAAACCGGTGACATTCACGCTCAGACCTTCTTCAAGTCTGAAATTCAGGAGATCGATACGGTTCTTATACATGAAACAGCTTATCTGCGACGTTCCGTCCTTCATATTGAAGAAACTGCCGTAACTGTAGTTCTTGATACCGGACAGTTCACCTTTTACCTTCAGGGAAGAAAGCTGTTCATCAGCAAACAGGACCGTACAGGCCCTCTGATTCAGTTCAAGGATATCCCGGAATTCATACATGGATCACAAGCTCTTCTCAAAGGAAGAAAGGACACCGTTGATATAAGACGATGAATCATCTGTACCGTATTTCTTTGCAAGCTTGACTGCTTCATTTATAGAAACACTGACGGGGACATCATCATTATAGAGGATCTCATAGAAAGCCACTTCAAGTATGGCCTTATCGATCTTGGGGAGTCTGTCGATCTTCCAGTTGTTCAGGAAAGATTCGATCTTAAGATCCAGCTCTTTCCTGTTATCGAGAACACCCAGCGCGGTCGTGATAAAGAAATCCCGGTCTTCATCAAGTTCGGGATTATTGCTCAGATAGATCTTTATCTGATCCTCTTTTTCCTCCAGGCGGAAATCCGTCTGATAAACACAAAATACTACTGCTTCACGAGTTTCTATCCTGCTCATCTTACACTCCCCGGCGGAAGGATACGATCGAGGAACTTCTTGAAACGGCTCATGTCCGAGAACATGAAAGCTCCGGCAAAAAATCCCACCGCAGTAAAAAATATTATGAATAATGTCTTAAAGAATCCGAAGATACAGAACAGAACACCGACGACAAAGAAAAAGAAAGCAGTGATCCATCCTGCTTTGATATTCTTAAGCTTCTCGAAGATCTTCGACAGGAACCGTTCCATATCATCTTCCTTCTACTTTTGCAACGAAAGGCTCAACCTTGTTGACCTTAACAAAAACGGACTCAACGACTATACCGGTATATCTCTCGATATCCTTCTTGACCTTATCCTGGACCTTGCTCATGGATGAAGGTATCTCGACATTTGAATAAAGGACTGCGTTGATATTTACCTTGATGGCACCGTTCTTGGCGGAAGTTACACGGGCTTTGGCATTCTTTATCCCTGCCTGTGCGGACTTTGCTGAATTAAGAGCGATACTCTCGATAGCATCAGCCTCGATATCAACGGAACCGATATCCGTCTTACGGAGCTTGGTCTTATGGATCCTTCCTGAAGTAAGGAGTGTAGATATCGAGAGGACAGCACTGATGAGCAGAACGAAAAGAACGGCAAAATAGATATATCTGGTGGCAGGATTGGTTACGATGGAAGAAAGTGGCGACAGGATATCGGCAAAGATACCGTCATCTACCAGTGCATATATCAGCACGATAGAAGCGAGCGCAATCAATACGGAATAAATAAACGTAAGTACACGCATAAAACCGTTCATGTCAAATTTCCTCCGGTCTCTCTTTCTCGACCACATCACAGACATAGACATCGACCGCTTCGACATTAAGTCCGGTAAACTTCTCTACGTCCTCTTTTACCCGTTCCTGAATGGCCCAGGCAACTTCGGGTATAATATTACCATAAAAAACACATGGATACACGGTAATGGATACCGTATCGTCGCTGTTTTCGGTGAAAACAACACGCACACCCTTTCCTTCATGGATAATGCCCGCCTTCTCTTTCAATGCCACGGCAAATGAAGGCACGAGCTTGGCCACTCCTTCTATCTGAAGAGCGGCTTCAGCGGCATACTGGGCAACAAAGCCCTGGGTCATCGACCTGTCGCCTTTTATC
>JAFZWN010000081.1 GCA_017617295.1 Clostridiales bacterium
GCAGAGATAACTTCAACGACAAGATGAAGAATACGCTGATCGCCATGGCTTATAACCTTCCCGATATCATCACCGCCGTAGTCAAGTTCGTGATCTTTGCAGTCATCGTACTTATAATCGTACTCGTGATCAGACGAAAGATCAGGAAACGCAAGAACAAAGTCGCAGCCGTAAGTGAGCCTGTAGCAACAGAAAACAAGAAACCCGAGTAAGTTTATCCCACATAGTCTCCGATTTTGTGGTATTATAGAGAAGTCTGTGTCCTTCATGGAATAGGACGCAGACTTCTTAATATATTGCAAAGGAGATTGAACTATGCCGACCGCAAACAAATTCTCGAAGGTCACTCCGGAGATCGACAAGCTCGCCTCTTTGTGTGTTGAAAACAGGATAGACCCCGAACTCTATACCAAGTACGATGTCAAGAGAGGACTCCGCGATGTCAGCGGCAAAGGTGTCCTTACGGGCCTTACGCAGATATCCGAGATCGTATCCTCGAAGACTGTCGATGGCAAGACCGTACAATGCGACGGTGAACTCTACTACAGAGGCATCGATGTCAGAGAGATCGTAAAAGGATTTACATCCGAGAACAGACATAACGGATTTGAAGAAGCATCCTACCTTCTTCTTTTCGGTAAGCTTCCCAGTCAGAAGGATCTCGACGAATTCAGCAAGATCTTATCCGATTACAGAAATTCGCTTCCTAAGAACTTCGTACGCGACGTCATAATGAAGGCACCGAGCGACGATCTTATGAACAACCTCACCAGAGGTGTTCTGACACTATATGCGTACGACAGCACTCCTAACGATCTGTCTGTTCCCAACGTCCTGCGTCAGTCACTCGAACTGATCGCGATCTTCCCTATGCTCGCGGTCTACAGTTACTCTGCCAAAAAGTACTATAACGATAAGGGGTCTCTTTATATCCACAGGCCCAAGCCCAATTATTCCACGGCTGAGAACATTCTTCACATGCTCCGCCCCGATAATAAGTTCACTCCACTCGAGGCTCAGATCCTCGACCTCGCACTCGTACTCCATGCAGAGCACGGCGGCGGTAACAACTCGACATTTACGACGCACGTCGTAACGAGTTCGGGAACGGACACCTATGCGGCGATCGCGGCTGCGCTTTCTTCCCTTAAGGGTCCCAAGCACGGCGGAGCCAATATCAAGGTCATGCAGATGTTCGCAGACATAAAGAAGAACGTCTCTGACTGGTCTGACCTCGACGAACTCACGAGTTATCTCGAGAAGCTCCTTCATAAGGAGGCCTTTGACAGATCGGGCGTCATCTACGGACTGGGGCATGCAGTATATTCCATTTCCGACCCCAGAGCAAAAGTCTTCAAGCGCTATGTCGCACTGCTGTCACAGGAGAAGCATAAAGAGAAGGAGTTTGAACTGTATTCCGATATCGAGAGGATCGCCGCAGAACTCATCTCGCGTGAGCGTAAGATCTATAAGGGTGTATCCGCCAATATCGACTTCTACAGCGGCTTCGTTTACAGCATGCTGAACCTGCCGGTCGAACTCTATACTCCGCTCTTCGCCATCGCGAGGATCTCGGGTTGGAGCGCTCACCGTATCGAAGAGATCACAAATGCCGGCAAGATCATCCGTCCCGCCTATAAGTGCGTTCAGGATAGAGAATCTTATCTTCCGATCGATCAGAGATGATCCTTTATCAGAAAAGATGATCTATAACGATACAGAGGCTGCCTCACGTAAATGTGAGACAGCCTCTTCTCTATTCCAATATTCCGGATGTTTTTGATCATTACCAGGTCCAGTTATCAAAGAGCCTGATCTTCTTGTCTTCCATGCCCTGTTCCAGAGCCTTTCGCCTCTTAAACTCATTGATCGAAGCGGTCGTTATAAGGATACCGCCGATAACGAGAAGATAGACCCACCAGATCTTGTTGTCCCAGAATTCAAATGCGAATACCACACCGATAAGGACTATAGTCGCGATAGACATGATGAACCAGCTTCTCTTTCTGGCGAAAAAGGAATACAGGAACAGTCCGATACCGACTACTGTAACGATCGTGGTAGACAGAAGATCGTTGTCGGAAAGTGCCTGCGCTCCGACTGCCATGACAGATAAGGCAACAGTAGCGAACATGAGCCAGTATGTGGCTTTGTGCCTGCAGATCACGAAGTATACCAGGAATGCCGCTGCCACTTCGATCAGAACGCATATGATAACGTTAAAGTCATAGCACATATCGTTATAAAGTGCCGAGAAGAAGAACGAGACAAGATACGTGACGATCGAAAGCAACACTTTTAGCCTGCTCCTGATCTTTGTACCGATATCGCTGTCCTTATCCGCGAACCTTCCGACAAAGGTCAGAACGTAGAAGGCACAGAGAAGCCAGAAGAAAATAGGACTATCCGTAGCTCCGACGAAGCAGAATACAGCCGCCACCAGAGTAAACCAGTCAACCTTTTTCTTCGTAAACACCCGTTCTCCTATAAGGAAACGTCCGGCAAATGTATATATGAGGATCGCCGCGAAAGCCACGGGGATCGCATCTACTCCGGATTCCTGCAGACGATACAGGAGCGCGGCAGTAAGGGTGAGCACGGGAAGTGCGCCCGTAAAGTTATTAACGTCGATGAGGGAGACCGCAATAAGCACGATATCGATCACGATAAGCGCGATAAACGCGGGAAGTTCCGTATAAGACGTTGCCAGGATCATGAGATTAGCCATGGCGGCGAGCACATATGAAGCTATACGTGTAAAACCGTAGATCTTGGGATCGAGCTTACCGAACTTATTAACAACAGCCAGCACGCAGTAGAAACCGCCGCAGAGAAGTGCGAGCGAGATATCTATGATCTGCGTATCCCCCTTGAAGAGTTCGGCTCTTATTATGTATCCGATCACCGCTGCGATGACGGATGCGAGCGTGATATTTACGTCCTTGAACCTGAATGACAGGATCATGCAGGCGAAAGCGACCGCAAGGAACGTAAAAGGCATTATCCATCCCGGAAGCACTTCGGATCCCGCGATAAGCAGAGCAAGGAAGATAAGATACTTGCAGAGATCTCTGAACAATCCGACTTTCGTCATGAACATGATCACACCGCAAAGTACAACAGGTACAAAGAGACATGTATATGCAAGTATATCCTTAACATCCTGACCGCAGACGATGAAGGCCGCCCAGGCATTTAACGAATAACCGGCAAGGAAGATGATATCGCTTACAACGCTGTTATGCTTGAGAAGCCTGTAAAGAGCTACAGCAGCCGCAGGCGCAGCAACGATAAGAAGCGATGTCAGGAGCCTCGGGACGGAATTTGAAGGAAGATCAAGTCCGTTTTGGATACCATCTATAGTCCACAGACCCTTGGTAAACATGAGAAGGGGGATCAGCGGAGAGATATATCTGACAAAAGGGCTCTTTCTGGTGAAGAGTATGATCGTCGCCAAAAACATCACCTGAGCGATAAGACAGACCGGATAATCATTTCCTGTTCCGAAGAGCGAGATAAGAAAGCTCACTACGGAAATGAATGACATGACATCCGTAAAGATATTGAAGAAATGAAGGTTCGGGCGGACATAATATACGATCGCGATAACAAGAGAAGCGAAAGCGAGACCGAGCATAAATCCGTATACGCTCTCGAACACCTGGAGACATATAAAGATCGCCGACCAGACAAAACCCAGGAAGCTCAGCGCAACATGTGATCCTGACTTGAACACCTTATATCCGATAAATCCCGTGATCCCGAGCGACAGTGCACAGAGGATGAGAAGTATGTACTTATAGATACCGATCAGGTCGAAAGCGATAAATGTTCCTGTCAGCGCGAGCGGGACCAGAAGGCTCGCAAGGATATACATTCCGGAGCCTGTCCTCTCGAGCTTCAGCTTTTTACGGCAGAAATACGACAGTGCATAAACAACACCCACTACCGCGAACGGGATAATGCACTTACCCATACCGAGCATGTTCCACGAAGTCGTTATAAATACGGCCGCAGCAATAACGAACAGAAGAACGCCGATAGAGAAAGACACGCTGACTGCGCTGATCTTCTGCTTCGGAGGCTTGGGCGGAGGAGCTATATAAGGAGATTTTCCGGAAGCCGCCTGAGGTGTCCTCTTCGTAAATGCGGCAGATGAAGAAGGTGCGGAAGATGCATTGGTAACGGCCGCAGTCTGCGCAGGCATGGGCTGTATGCCGGCTCTTCTTGCCGCCTCGGAAGCCTCCACGGAATAGTCTGCGGGGCCGCCCGTTTTAGCAGGAGCGGAAGGTCTGTTCGCCGGAACAGACTGCTGTACATTAGAAACAGGAGCAGGAACTACTTCAGGCAGAGGTGCCTTGGAAGGCTGCGCGGTAACGGGAACATCTGATGCCTGCGCCGTAACGGGCGCCACAGATGCCGCGGGTGCAAAAGGAGCAACAGGAGCCTTCGCCGAAGCAGGTGCAGCAAACGGTTGCTTTCGCGGCTCAGATACAACAGCCTTTTCCTGAGACTGAAGCTGTGTCTGAGTCTGCGGCTGCTGCGCAGCCATCTTCCCGACAGATACGACAGGTCGTTTCTCATCGTATAATTCTTCTACTCTCTTTTCGAGATCTTTGCACCTGAACTCGTAATAAGTATGTTGTTTTTTCTCATATCTCCACATGAAAAAGAACAAAAAAGAGCAGATAAAACTGGCAACGATCGCCATAAGGATCAGAATAATTACTAACTCTATCATAGTAAATCCTCCTCCCTATACGGAAAATAAGATTTAGTTGATCAATGTCATTATACCAATATTAGTTTGATTGTCAAAGTATCGTAGCCATTTTGCCTCATTTTTGCCGATATAGTGAAAAAATACACCCTTGAATGAAGGGTGTATATATATCGATCTTTGTATATACTCGAAACTTACTTTCCGATGACACCGAAAAGGCCGAGGAGCAGAACAAGAGTACCGAGTGCGATACGATACCATCCGAACACCTTGAAGCTGTTCTTTCTTATATATGCCAGCAGCCACTTGATGACAACGAACGATACCGCAAACGCTACAACCATTCCCACAATAAGGAGCGCCACTTCGCTGCCCTTTACATCGCCGTCGTACTTTAAGATCTTAAGAAGGCTTGCTCCGAGCATGACCGGGATCGCGAGGATAAACGTAAACCTGGCGGCCGCCTCCCTGCTGATACCGATCGAGATCGAACCTAGGATCGTCGTTCCTGATCTTGATGTGCCGGGGAAAACGGCAGCGACCAGCTGGCATGCACCGATAAAAAACGCCATCGGATAAGTGATCTCGCCTTCGCTTCTGACGTGAGGTTTCTTGTCCTTGATCCAGTTTTCGACGACTATGAACAGAATGCCAAACAGGATAAGCGATATTGCCACGCATACATAGTTATAAAAGAGTTCATCGAAAAGATCATCGAACAGCACGCCTACGATCGCAGCGGGAACGCAGGCGACGAGCACCTTGAACCACATGACGAACTTGTCCGCCTTAACGTAACGGCCGAAGCCCTCTTTCTTCCAAGGATGCGGGTTATCCTTGATCCCGAACGGCCAGATGTCTTTCCAGAAAACTATCACGACCGCCAGGATGGCACCCAGCTGTATAACTACAAGATAAAGGCTGAAGAAATCCTCAGACACGTTAATCTTTAAGAACTCATTGAGAAGGATCATGTGTCCTGTCGAACTGATGGGCAGCCATTCGGTGATGCCCTCGACGAGTCCGAAGATGACAGCGATGATAAAATCCAAAAAAGTCAAGATCAAAATCCTCTTTTCGTAAATGTCAGATATCAGTATATCGCAACTTTCAGTAAAAACAAAAAGACTGCCGGGATCGCTCCTGACAGTCTTTGGTGGGAGGAGGTGGATTCGAACCACCGAAGTCGTTGACGGCAGATTTACAGTCTGCTCCCTTTGGCCGCTCGGGAATCCTCCCATGGAAATCCGAAAGCCTTGCTGACGAATCAACGTCAGTTAGTATACTTATTGAGACCAAACAAGTCAACCCCTTTTTTGACTTTACGGCAAACTCTTTTAGCCGCATGCTTCCGGGATGTCTATCATCGGAGCGCATATAGTAATAACAGATCAGGCCAATATACCGTCAAGGCCTGACGCCGTCTCCTGCGGTAACCTTTACGGGTCAGCCCTGACTGCTCTGTCCTGATCTGTAAAAAAGGATATAAGCGCTCCGAAGGATAATACCGATGTTCTGAATATCCGTATTATATGCGGGGGCTGTTTACTCAAGCAGAAACCGGGCAAGCATCCTTTCCATTATCTCCACATCCAGAGGTCTTAATGATGTCTCGTGTATCAGTATGAGATTATCCCCGGGGTAGATCCCGTTTCTTTCATAAAGCTCGATCTTTTTAAGGTTCCTTTCGATATAGCCCGGATCATCCATCATCCCGAGATGCTCGACATAATACTCCTTTCTCCGCTTCACGTTCAGTGTCGTAAAATCCGGATACTTAGTCTGTGTGCGTCCATCCTCGCCGGTCAGGTTCAGCGGACAGTCGTACTTATAAGGGATACCGAGCCTATACAGGCTGTCAGCTATGATCTTTTCCGACTTGGATATCACCCTCTCGCCGTTGACAGTCGGGAAAGTGATGACATCTTTTTCGATCACCCTGCCAACATACGGCTTCTCCAGCCATTTTTGTGCATACAGTTCATCATCGAGCACCACCGGCTCGACTAATGCTTTTCGGGCATCATCTAACTGCCGATAAACATCCTCTGGTTTGGTCGGATACCTCATAACTACCCTTTTCAAGAATGATAGTTCTTTCTCTGCAACAGAAATAACCTTTTGGTTATATCCTCTTTGTGCAACAGAACGTACCAGCCCCAGATCCTTTTCTCCAATATAGATTTCTTTATTATGATCATTAGGATCAGTTATCACATATCTTGTATATCCATTCATATTTCTGATCCTAACAGTACTTCCATTATCCTGGTTGTTTTGTTTATTCATAAAGGCAATAAGTTTACTGAGTCTGTCGATTCTGGTATTAAGCATTAATAACATAAAATTCATTGTCTTCCTCCAATTATGTTTCCAATATATACGGGATAGTTTATTTGTGCTTTTTCCGTATACAATTCACTTCCGTCTTTCGGATAAAATATACGGAAATGGTAACAATATGCTAATCCCGTATATTTTCTGCTATATATTCCCCCAATGATATATACGGAAATTTATGCGTTTCTTTTATTCCGTATATAGATCCTCAAATTTTTATACGGAATATTTAAATATCAATAACTCCGTATATTTCTCATGTCTTTTAAGGCACCAATATATACGGATTTAATTGCTTTATCGATTCTCCGTATATCTTTACAGTCACTTAATAAAATCAATATAAGGAAAACCATTGTTTTCTATGTCCGTATACAAATGTATTCGCCTCAACCAACCATTCCTCTCACCTCCAGTCTGTCGGTATAGATATCAAGAAAGACGGCGCCTTCCCATGCCGTGCAATGGACTTCGAAGTCAGAGAGGCGTTCCAGTGTCTCCGAAGCGGGGTGGCCGTAGGCATTTCTCCTGCCTGCGGAGATCACGGAATACTCAGGATCTACGGCTTCAAGAAAAGACCGGCAGGTCGAGAAGCGGCTGCCGTGATGGGCAACTTTAAGGACATCCGTGTCGTAAAGGCATGATGAACGCAACAACTGCTCCTCCGTATCAGTTCCTATATCGCCGGTGAACAGGATGGTAGTATTGCAGATCCTGGCATAGAGGACGAGGCTGTCCTCATTACCGCCATCCGTTAGACATTCGCGGTCGGGACTTATGCATGTGAACTCGATATCGTCTAAAGTTACGGTCAAGCCCGAATAGAGCGGTTCGTACGGAAGGTAATTGACAGACGTTGCCCTGCACAGTTCCTCAATATTGAACGTGTCGGGAGGATCAGGGGCGAAGAGGCGGCCTATCCTCCCCTGTTGATAAAGATATGCGATACCGCCGGCGTGATCGTTGTCCCAGTGTGACAGAAAGGCAACGTCGACATATGGGATCGAGTAGTAATCGAGGACCGTGCTTACATTCTCCCGACCTGCCTCGTATGTGCCGCCGTCGATCAGGACCGAGAAGCCTCCGCTTTTTATAAGACAGCAGTCACCCTGACCGACATCGATAAAGACGGCTTCGGCCTCCGGTCTCGTGATGCAGCTCCCGAATGCCGTTCCGACAGAGAGGGCGAGCAGCAGTGCGGCAGGCACTGTCAGCCAACGCTTCATGAGAGGAAAGGGAAACATCCTGATGAACATAAAGATATAAACTGATACTATGAGAAAGATCCCCATATCCCGGCTGTTGGGCGAATACATGGCCACGGCCGAATAAGCACGGAGTATGGACAGCATAAGCTTCAGCGGCCATACAGCGATAAGAGTCATAAAGTCCCCGAATAAGAAAGCAAGTATCACGGAGGGAGTGAAAAAGATACAGGCGATCTGCGCTATAAAAGACGACAGCATCTGAATGAGAACAGAAGACGGGCTGATATAAGAACCGGCATCTGCCCAGAACGGCATCATGCCGAATATGGCAGCAAGCGTATATGACAGAGATCGTATCTTGATCTTCTCCTCTATTACGGGAGCAAAGAAGATCATAGACAGAGCGGACGAGAAGCTCATGAGAAATCCAGTCGAGAGGAGCGAGAAAGGATCCGCCGCCGTGAGAAGACAAACAGAGAGAGCCATGGCGGATATACGGTCCCGGAAACAGAAGGCGCAAAAGCTCATGACCGCGGCCCTTGTTACCGAGGGAGACCAGCCTGTCAGAAGTCCCAGGAAGATGCAGAATAAGGCATACAGGATCCGGGAGGGCACTTTCGGGATCTTGAATCTCTTAAGTGCGTACGGCAGAAGCATAAGAAAGCCCGTGAAATGGGTGCCCGATACTGCCAGAAGATGCGAACACCCCGCCAGCCTGACTGCTCTCACATCGTTATCATCCAAAAGAGAAGTATCTCCCATAAACACGGCCGAAGCCAGCGCCCGGTCATCGCCGAACAGTGAGAGCACGTATGAACGTACGTTATATGAGAAAGAAGAAATTCCGGAGACGGTGATGCCCAGTATCCCTTGAGGCTTCGAAAAAAAGGGTTCCCCTGCTATGGTCCCTCTTATTCCCTGTCGGAGGAGATACGAGGGATAGTCGAACTCGCCGGGATTAACTGGGGCGGAAGGCAGAACAAGGACACACTCTCCGTTGACATGTGATCCTGAAGATATACGGGTATGATCCTCACCCGAAGTCCTGAAGAGGAGCCTGCCGTATGTTCTGTCATTGATGACCGCTTCAACCGAACCGTCAGTCCTGTACCGGACACTTCTTACATATCCGTCAAGTGTTATGTCCGAGGTATCGCCAAACACAGGGTACTCCCCCTGATAAAAACATCCGGCGGTCATCAGAAGGATGCATATCTGAAGGAATGCCGAGAACACTAGGATAAAGCACTCTTTGCCAAATATACGCTTTCTAAAGAATATATAGACAGAACCGGCGATGAAGGCTGAAAGGAGCACGGCTGCAGGGAGCCTTGAACGGAAAGCATAAGACAGATATACAGAGATAAGGGCAAAAAGTGCAGGCAGGAGCGCGGGCCTTCCGGTAAGCATATCCAGTAGTCTTCCGTAAATGGCTCTTCCGCCGGAAAAATGTTTGAGATCCGCTTTAGTCCGATCGTTCATAACCGCATCTTATACGCATAGCGAATGCGAACAAAGCCCCAATTTATCGACATTTCACGACAATCAGCAACAATGCAGGCTTAAAACATCACTAACAGAACGGCTCGCGGAAAAGATCAGTTTGTCGGTTCCGCAAAAAGATTTTTTGTTATAATTGAAAACAGAAAGTGAAAAGTGAGATCCTCTATGTCAGTCAACTTCAGAAACACAAGGTTTATAGCTCTGGCGGCCAATCTGTCGCAGTGCCCGGATTCGGATCTGCCCGAAGTCGTTATGTCGGGGAAGTCCAATGTCGGCAAGTCCTCGCTCATCAATGCGCTGGCTGATAATAAGAAGCTCGCCCGGGTATCCCAGACGCCGGGCAAGACACGTGCAGTCATATATTTCAATGTCGATAAGAAGTTCCTTATCGCGGATCTCCCCGGATATGGCTACGCGAAAGTGGCCAAAGACCTGAAAGAGGGCTTCAGCAAGCTCGCGGACGACTATTTCACGCAGGGAAGGCGCTATAATCTGGTACTCCATCTCATTGATGCGCGCCATGATCCGTCGAAAGAGGATATCGGGATGCTTGAATACATGAATGCCAACAATGTGCCTTATTTCGTTGTGTTCACCAAGTGCGACAAGTTCAGCAGACAGCAGCTCCGTAACAGGATGGCTGAATTATCAAAAATATACGATTTTCGGGAAGACGCGAATGTGTTCGCGGTCTCATCCACTGCAAAACAGGGGCTTTCCGAGCTCAAGGAGGCTATAGAGACATATTTGGGGCTATAGAGCCACACAAAATGTATTACAGATGAACGGGACTTTTTTAGTCAAAAAATATATTGATTAAAAAGGGCGATTGACAGATACTGAATATAGTTCATAAACGGAGATTAGCGATTTCATGAATGAGCCCTACGGACCTATCGGAATCATTGCACATACCGCAAATGAAGATTTTGCGCGTATGGTAAGTGATGTACTCTGCGAGAAGCGCCGTAAAAGGGTCGAAGAGCACTCCAATCCATATGTTTCAAACCCCGGATATCTGAGATCTGATTATCTTATGGATTCCAGGCTCACCAGGTTTCAGACCGGCGAGGGTAAGTTTGAACTGCTCGAGAGCGTCCGCGGACATGACATCTATATAATCACCGACGTTTTATCCCATAATATCGAATATGACATCAACGGCGAGAGACATATCATCTCCCCCGACGACCACTACAGAGACCTTCTGAGGATCATCTCCTGTATTAGCGGAAAGGCCAAGAGGATAAATGTTATCATGCCTTTCGGCTATGAAGGCAGACGCGAGATGAAGGACAGTAACAGAGAGTCCTGGGACTGCGGAGAAGTTCTGCATCAGCTCTATGACCTTAATGTCGCGCATCTTATCATCTTCGACCCGCACGACGAGAGGATCGCCAATGCCGTTCCCCTTATGGGCATAGATTTCCCTAAGAGCGCATATAAGATCATCTATACGCTCCTTCGCACCTGCGATTCCATAAAGATCGATAAGGAAAGGACGATGGTCGTATCCCCTGACGAGTCAGGCGTTAAGAGAGCCATCTTCTATTCTTCGATGCTCAATCTGCCACTGGGTATCTTTTACAGGCAGAGGGATTATACGACAAAGGTCAACGGGCTCCACCCCATAATCGACTATAAATTCTTAGGCGAGAATGTCGAAGGCAAGGATATCCTTATCATCGACGACATGATCAACAGCGGTTCGACGATGTTAAGCACATCCGAAAAGCTTAAAGCCAAAGGAGCGCGCGATATCTACTGCCTGGCTCCTTTCGGGCTGTTCACGGACGGACTCGACGTTTTTGATAAAGCATATGAAGACGGGATCATCAAGGCTGTCTTCTGTACCAATCTGATCTACAGATCCGAGGAACTTCTCAAGAGAGAATGGTACAGGGACGTCAACATGATCCCTTATGTGGCAAAGATAATAGATTCACTGAATCTCGACGAATCACTCTTCGACCTCGTGCATTCCACGGACAAGCTCTCGGAATTCCTGGGTCAGGTCAGGATCGGCGAGGTAATGGAAGAATTCGATTGATAAAAAAGAAACAGCGAGAAAAATAAAGAAAGGAAGAGACGTAAAATGACTTCAGTTCCCTCAGATGAGAAATCTTATTCCCGCTATAACCAGTACGGCGAGAACCCGATGGCTCCGGTAGGTCCTATCGGTCTCATCCCGCTCAAAGGCAGCGTGGAATTCACTGAGAAGGTCAATTACTACCTTCACACCAGACGTTCCGAATATCAGCAGGAGGCGATCTTCTCAAAGTATCCGGGATTCTTCAGAAACGATTACAGGATCGACGTCGATAACGCCAGATTCTCTTCGGGTGAAGGTAAAGCCGTAGTCAAGAATACTGTCAGAGGCCATGATCTCTATATCGTAAGTGATGTCATGAACACATCCATCACCTACAAGATGTTCGGCGAGATGAACAGGATGAGCCCTGACGATCACTATCAGGATCTGAAGAGAGTCATTCTCGCCTGCTCCGGTAAGGCACGAAGGATAAATGTCATCATGCCTTTCCTTTATGAGAGCCGTCAGCACAAGAGGAATGCCCGTGAGTCGCTCGACTGCGCATTCGCACTTGAAGAGCTCTATAATCTGGGAGTTGCCAATATCCTGACTTTTGATGCACATGACGAGCGAGTAGCGAATGCCATTCCGCTGTCAGGCTTCGAGTCTCTTCCAGCCACATACCAGATCATCAAGGAGATGTATAAGCAGATCCCCGACCTGTCATTCACAAAGGGCAAGTTCATGGTAGTATCCCCTGATGAAGGCGGTATCGGAAGAGCAATGTACTTTGCGTCCATCCTCGGAGTCCCGCTGGGTACTTTCTATAAAAGAAGGGACTACACCACAGTCGTTAACGGCCGTAACCCCATTATCGCCCACGAGTTCCTCGGTGATTCGGTCGAAGGCATGGATATCCTGATCGTAGATGATATGATCTCTTCAGGTGATTCGATGCTCGATATCGCCAGAGAGATGAAGGAGCGCGGTGCCAGAAAGGTATTCTGCGCGGTTACTTTCGGACTCTTCACGGAAGGTATCGACCACTTTAACAGAGCTTATGAGGAAGGCGTTTTCGATAAGGTCTTCGCGACCAACCTGATCTACAGAAGACCCGAGCTCCTGCAGGCTCCCTGGTTCGCAGATGTCAACATGTGCAAGTTCGTGGCGCTCCTGATCGACGCCATCAACCACGACGCATCACTGTCCAACCTGATCAATCCCACGGAAAAGATCCAGAAGCTCCTCCAGGCCAAGGGCGAAAACATCTGACCATTTATACACGATCAGCAATAAAACGACACACAGGAGCAGTACTTTCAGGAGTACTGCTTTTGTTATGGGGCTACCCTTGTAGTTCTCTATAAGGATGACGTCATTTAATTCGGCGAGTTCTTTAGCCTGACGGGTAAATGTAGTGTTGGTGACGACCATCGCGCGGTCACATTCGTAGTAGGCCTTGCCTCCCACCACCTGCTGGACGGCGTTGACGCCTACGGGGCGGGAGTAGTATTTACACTGTATGGCGTATCTCTTACCGAGTTTCCTGGCGGTGATGTCGACACCGTAATCTCCCGATGCCTTGGTAACATCCACTTTCCGAAAGCCCCGATCACGAAGATAGGAAGCGACGCGCCGTTCATATTTCTGTCCATCCATAAAAATAATTCTAACACATTTGGTATTAAGCGATTATAATGGTAAAATCTTTTTCTGTAAGGAATGAAATAACGGAGGGGCTATGGCTTCCAGAAACAGCAGCAGCGGTAAAAGGACGAACAGTAATGCTTCGGGCAGATCCGGGAGCAGGTCTTCGTCTGCGGGGAGCTCCGCTTCGCGTTCTGCTTCCGGAAACGGCAGCCGCAGCAGGGGCACGTCCTCTGAAGCAAAGAAGACTTCCAATACAGGGAGAAAGACCGCACCTTCGGAACCCGAGACAAACGGCAGCGAGGTCTCTTTTGCCGATTACCTTCACGCTTTTACCAAGACAAAGGTCTTCCCGCCGGTCATAATAATCCTCTCCACTGTCGCGATAGTCCTTCTGGACCTCCTTTTCGCCTGGAACAAATACGATACTTTCTTTAAGATACTGGGCTTCGAATTGCTGTTCCTTGCCGTGATCGGCATGTTCATTTTTATCCTGGGCATGAGTACGACTGTCCCTCAGAAGAAAGAAAGGGACGACGAATAAGTGGCACTTGACGGAATCACCGCACAGCTGCTGTCTGACGAACTGAACGGAGCCCTCGGTTCAGGCAGGATCGACAAGATCTTTCAACCGGACAGATCGACATTTTTATTCCATATCAGGACTGAATCCGGCATAAAGAAGCTCATGATATGCCTTGACGCATCCAATCCGCGCATGACGATATCGGAACAGACAAGGGAGAATCCACAGATGCCTCCCTCCTTCTGTATGCTCCTTCGTAAGTATCTGTCCGGCTCAAAGATAGTATCGGTCATTAATCCCGGTTACGAGCGTGTCATCGAGATAACGGCCACCATGACCGATGAACTCCACGATACCAAGACCCTTAGGCTCATAGCAGAGCTCATGGGCAGATATTCGAACCTGATCCTCGTAAATGACGGCGGAAAGATCATCGACTGCGCGATACATGTCGATTTCTCCGTCAACCGCATAAGGGAAGTCATGCCCGCGAGGATATACGAATACCCTCCGAAGCAGGAGAAGATGCTACCCGAAAAGGCTCTTGAACTGATAAGATCGGGATCTCTTCCGATATTCGACGAAGAGATGCACCGCCCCGTCGATAAGGCTCTTCTTAATTCGGTGATGGGATTCTCCCCTCTTCTGGCACGCCAGATCGCTTTCGCCGCCAATATCGACGACCGTCTGCCTGTATCTTCTCTGTCAGACTCAGACAGAAGATCACTTCTTGATTCTTCGCGGGACTATCTCGAAGCTATCGTGAACCGTTCGCTCTTCCCTGCCGTCTGGTATTCCGAAGACGGTTCACCATCAGAATTCTATCCACTCCCCTTGCGCGGTTATCACCATTACCAGAGGACATCGACGATCTGCGAAGCGATAGATCTGTATTTCAAGGGCAAGGAAAAAAACTACGATCTCGAGACCAAGAGACACAATCTTCTGGCAGTAATCGGAAGCGCACTGTCTCATGCCGTACGTAAGACTTCGATCCATAAGAGCGACATCGAGGAAGGATCCAAAGCCGATCTCTGGAGAAAATACGGAGATCTCCTTCTCTCCTGTACATATATGACACCCGAGGATCCTTCGGTCATCAACTGTCTCGACTATTATTCCGACCCGCAGGTCAATATCGATATCCCCCTGGACCCGTCGAAAAACATCTCCGACAATGCCCAGGAATACTATAAGCGTTTCAGGAAAGCCAAGAGAAAGACAGAACTGTCCGAAAAATACCTTAAGGAAGATAACGAAGCCGTCGAGTATCTCCGTACGCTCAAAGCCGCCGCCATGGCAGCATCATGCAGCGAGGATATTGAAGCTATCCGGCAGGAGCTCACGCTTCTTGCTTTCGGAAAGAACACCGCGCCGTCGCTTAGGACTTCTTCCGACAAAAAAGAAAAGACACCCGTCATCAACCCCAACACCACCGTCGGAAAGGCCAAATCAGGCAAAGCGTCTTCAAGGGCACTTAGAGAGGCCGCCCGCAAGGCTTCGATGGCAAAGGGCAAGAAACAGCACAACGTCAAAGCCCTCCCCGTCAGATCCTTCACCACTAAGGACGGTTATACGGTCCTCTGCGGCAGGAACAACATACAAAACGATGAGCTCACGTTCAAAACGGCATCGAGAAACGACTGGTGGTTCCATATCAAAGGACTCCCCGGGACCCATGTTATCTTAAAGACCCGCGCAGGCGAAGATATGCCCTCCGACGAGGCTGTCCTCTTCGCGGCCGAGACCGCAGCATTCTATTCCAGAAGCGTAATACTCGAGGAGCATTCCGCCTCATCCGGCAGCAGAGCCGGAAGCATCAAGGCAGAGATCGACTACTGCCCCGTCTCGCACGTCAAGAAGATCCCGGGCGCACGTCCCGGCATGGTCATCTACGAAGGATATTATTCCATAGTGGTAACTGCTAAGGATCCTGAAAAGGAGATCGGCTGATCAGACTTCAAATGACTTGAGTATCTTTTCTCTGAATTCCGATGTCTCTAGAGAGAATATGCAGCCGCAGTATTTCTGTCGGTAGAGCCCGATATCTCTTGCCATATTCTGTCCTTTTCTGAAATTGCCGCGCCAGTCGTGGTACTCGAAAGCAACACCATACTGCTCTGCCCTCTGCCTTGCGATCTGCGCGATCTTGTCGTGCTGCTGATAAGGGCTGACGAGAAGCGTGGTAGTAAAAGCCTCATACCCGTGTTCCGATGCAAAGCGGGCGGTCATATCCATTCTCATGTCATAGCACATCTCACAGCGCGAAGAATATTTTTTCAGGTATTCATCGGCTCCGTTCTTCCAGTAATCCTCGAGGCATGCGCCTTCCCTGATAAGCTTCAGCGAATAGTGATCTGCAACCTTCGCGAGATTATCTAACCTTCTGTCCCATTCAAACTGCGGATGTATATTGGGATTAAACCATAAGATATCAGGCGACTTGCCGAGTTCGAGCAAATCCGCCAGAGGATACATGGCGCAGGGGCCGCAACACGCGTGTACAAGCAATGACATGTATGCATTATACCACGAAGCGAGCACCTTGCTTGCAAGGGGTGCGAGCGAATTTGGTTCAATCGAGCGAAGCGAGATTATACCACGAAGCGAGATTTGGATTTTCCGCTTATTTAGACAGTGTATAGTTTTTCTGAGGTTTCCTGCGCAGACGCGAAGCGTCGAGGACCGAGCCGAAGAAAAACTATACACTATACATTTTGGATTCCGCATGCATTGGGTTATAATGTTTTTCATGAAAAAGATAAAACTCAAACCTGCGGCATATCTGCTGCTACTGCTTATAATCCTTATACCGCTTATCATTATCGGCATTGCCCTGAAAAGTTGCGGCAACTCCGAAGAACCCGTTCCGACCGAAGAAGAGACGACCGAGACTACGGTTGAGGCTACTCCGACACCCACACCTACTCCCACTCCCTGGGACACCAATTTCTTCACCAACATAAACAGCAGTAATGCGATCCTTATAGATGCCGAGACAGGAGATACCATAAACGAACTCCTGCCCGATACCCGTATGTATCCGGCCTCGATGACAAAGATGATGACCGCCCTGGTCGTTTTCGACAATGTTACCGATCTTGATTCGACCACCACTCTCGATCAGCATATCTTCGATGATCTTTTCGGGAACGATGCGTCGTCCGCGGGATTCGAGAACGGCGAGACCGTATCCATAAGAGATCTTCTGTACGGCTGTATGCTCCCTTCAGGAGCCGAGTGCTGTCTGGGGCTCGCGGACTATGTCGCGGGAAGTGAAGCCGAGTTTGTCGAACTAATGAACGAGAAAGCCGCGGAACTCGGCATGATCAATACGCATTTCACGAACTGTACGGGGCTTCAGGACGAACAGCACTTCTCTACGGTAAGAGACATGAGTATACTTCTCAGAGCTCTTCTTCAGAAGCCGATACTCCGTACGATCATCACATCGCCTTCTTATACTGTATCGCCCACCAATATGCATCCGGAAGGTTTCACCTTCTATAACACGCTCATTAACGGTCTCAATAACAGAGGCTACGGCACTGATCTCATCAGGGGCGGCAAGACAGGTTATACCGCGGCGGCAGGACAGTGTCTGGCGAGCTTTGCGGTCATTAACGGACACGAATATATCCTCGTCACTGCGGGAGCAATGGGAGACCCATATAACGGCGATGCACTTCACATTGACGACGCCATAATGGTATATCAGAGCCTGCAGGATTACCTGATGATCTGATCACGCGCGAACCGGCTCTTCCCAAGAAAAAACAGGATCGTTCCCGAGGGAGCGATCCTGCATCAGATAAATGTATTATAATTTTACATATCCTGTTGCAAAAGAGCCATTCAGAAACATCATTTGCAACACTTCGAATTAATCATTATCTGATTATCCCGTATGAAGCACAGATAACTGTGAACTCAGGCGACTGTGCGAAACCGTCGAATACTTCCTCGCGCGATACGCCGCTGTCAAGCTGTGCGACCCAGGCGCTGAATCCAGCCTCATCCGCTTCACGTCCCATGAAAGTACGGTACAGACGGTTAACATATTCGTCATTCGAGACATTCTGTCCGGTGAACTCTTCACTGAAGAAGAATCCTCTGGCAGCGCCTGTTCCGGTATCTCTCTGGTTGGCAAGCTGACGAGCCCATGCCATAAGACCTGCCTCATCTGCATTACGTCCAAGACAAGTTGTGTAAAGTCTCGTGGCAAAGTCGATCGTCTGAGAATTGGGTTCGACTTCGATATTGGGAACGCCCGTACCGCCGTTTCTTATACCGTATCTGAGGCAAAGGTTGGCCCACTCGGTGGAGTTGATAAATCCTTCGATGACCTGTTCCTTGGAAGCACCGTTATTGAGAGCCTCTACCCAGGCCGTGAATCCGAGGTTATCGGGAGTTCTGTTGAAGAATGTACTGTAAAGCACGGCTACGAATTCTTCGTTCGAGCATTCCTTGTTAAGGAACTCGGGGCTATAGAGGAATCCTCTTGCGCAACTGGCGCCGGATTCACCTCGGAGCGTTATTGCATCGATCCAGTCCTGCTTGCCGGCAGGGTCTGAGGGGCGGCCGAGTGCGACTGTATAAAGCCTTTCGACGAATCCCGCGACACCGGGCTCAGTAGTAACATTGATCGGCACATCCGTAGGAATGGCGGGAACTATCGTCGGATTGACGCAAATCTGCTCGCCCGAAGGGTCCGAACCGGGCTGAGGCTCCGGAGTAACAGGATCGGGAGTAACGGGGTCTCCGGAAGGTCCTTCGGGGATCACTTCGAAGACTGCCCTGACCTCTACATCAGCCGTTCCGAGATTAAATGTTGTCGTAACAGCAGAAGGATCAGAAAGTGTAACTCCTCCCGAGATTACCTGCCACTCCTTGAAGCGGTATCCTTCATTCGCTGTGGCCGTAAGGGTTATCTGTGTTCCTTCGGGAGCTGCCGATGCAGATGAGAATCCCATTCCGTTACCATCGTCACTTACTGTTATGTTATGAGCCGGGACAGGGAAACTGACCGTAACAGAGTTGTAGTTTCCAGTATCTATACCGGATACTGTGTAATCTCCTATAAGACCGCTGTCATCCGTCTGACGTATCTCGTTTAAACTGTCTAAGAAGATCAGATCGTAATCCCCGTCACGATCCAGATCAACTACCATGCACCAATCATTGACTTCCAGCATAAACGTTCCGTTAATGTTTACGATACCTTGAGCTCTCGCTGCATACAATGCAGATTCAAGTTCATCAATGAATGAATGATCATTATATCGTGTAATGCCGGATGACAGATCAACGTCCAGATGCTCCTGCTTTGTAAGAGTGTACGTGAATCCGGCATGCTGATCACCGGAACATTCCAAACGGTAACCGTTAGGATGAGATGCAAGACCGACATTATATTCTATTATGTTACATCCGGCATCTCTTATGGGAAGACCGGAGAATTGGCTGCTCCACCCGGAAACTTCAGTTAACGTGATACTCTGGTCCGTTAATTGTGTTCCGTCGGCAAAGATATCTACCTCTACACTGTCGGGACGGATCCCTTCAGAATTATCATCATCGTTCCAGACAATATTACAGGGGATATCAAAACTGTTGAGCTCAAAGACTGCGGTGATCATGGCATCACTTGTCCCCATACTAAACGATGTAACGGGAGCATACGGATCAACGATAGCATCAGAGTACCATCCGGCCTGCCACTCTTTAAAAGTATAACCTTCATCTGGAGTAGCAGTCAGGGTTACATTTGCCCCCGCAACAGCATTACTTACGGATGCGTATGCCGAACCGTGTCCGCCGGAAACAACATCTACGGAATGACGTGTCGTTGCCCTCTTAAACTGCAGATTATCATATTGGCGGTATCCGGTACTCGTCAGATCACTGTGATTTACAAGCGTTGTACCGCTCCACACTTCATAATTGGAGATATTCAGATCAACAAAAGGGTAATTAAATACCCCCTTATCAGAACACTGAAGCGTCAGCGTTCCGCCTGTAACGGATAAGCTGCTGTTTGTACCTATATTAACAGGATAGGTTGCCATATTACCGTTTGTACGTTCTTCCGTCGTAACACTGACGTTTCCTCCCTGGATCCTCAGATCAGTGGTCGTTATACCAATACTGCCGCAGCCTTCCCCTCCGTAGAGAGTTATATCAAGTGAACCGGATCCTTTTATGATCAACGGACTATTACTGCAGACAATGCCGTAAATAAAATTAGGATACATAGCTGATCCTGTATCGGACTCGTCCAAACTGATAGTGTTGGATCCTACGAGTTCTATTGTAAGAGGCCTTGTTGAGATCTCAGAATAGATAAAACAGGATCTCTCCTTGACCTCATTTCCCGACCGTATGCTTACTTGACCCGTAGAAGTAAAGTTGGCATTTGTGAGGGTAAGCGTATTAGTCCCGGGAGTATAACTCCATCCCGTTCCCGAGAGATGACCGCTGTCAAGCTGAGATCCACGGATCCAGAGATCATAATACCCTGCCGCAGATACCGGAATGGCAGGAATAAGCCCCAATGCCATCACGAGGACCAGCAGGAAACTTAAAAGTCTTTTGCTTCTCATACTATCAACTCCTTTTACCTTATTGCATAGATTCTACAAAAAGGAAAGAAGGGAGTATATCGGTCAAAAGGATGATTCGATGTTTTCGCGCAAAAGGATCACTCCTCCAAAAGCGTCACGCTCTCGCCGTCAGCGCGGAAAGGGGCGAAGCCCGCGTATCTGACGCCGGCCTTTTCGAAAAGTTCCACCGCATTATCGCGGACGGCTCTAAACACCTCACGCAGATCGTATGAGAGAAAATCGATATACGCAAAGCGCTCCCCTGTTGCTCCTCCGATAAACAGGAACGCATCGGGCGCATTCTTCTCAAGGGCAGCCACTACACTGTCGCGAAGATCGAGTATCTTAGCGGCACGGTCCTTGCCGCTGCCAGCAAAATCAAGCGAGAAGAATATAAAACCGGCACCTATGCCGTCCTGCGCCAGCATATCGCATGTGTCATACCGTCCCCCGAGAAAATCGTTAAGAAGCGGCAGAAAATTACACGATCCGCCGAAGATATCATTCCTTAAGCGGGCAGGTCCTTCCGTGACGGGCTGAAGGCGGTACACGCTGAACATATCGATATATCGCTTCTCGTCAAGGAGCTGCTGCGGCGTAGCGGAAAGGTGATCGCAAAAATCCTTCATGAGCTGTCCGAGCGAAAGCGGCTCTGCCAGCAGAGGCTCCGTCAGGAACTTAAGGTCCGCGATATATGTCATCTCGGCCAGTTCCCCGACTGCCTGGTCGAGCATTATGTATGCGATGCTGTATGCCACGTCGGGGTTTTCGCTTAAAAGCGGCACAATCGCCTCGCAGTATAGAGACATCTTCGTCCTTCCTCCGTCCCACTCATTCCAGACCTTTATGTCCGATGCCTTGACGGTGCTGCCGCCAAGACCGATCGCGAGCTGTTCGACCGAGCCCTTGTACTGTCTTCCGACCAGGATGTCCCAGTGCTGCAGGACCTCCGAAGGCGCGTGATCCTTGAAGTAAGCTCTTGAAAAGAGCCTGGTCCGGCTGCCTTCAAGACATAAGGTCAGTTCGTACTTACTGCCGTTATATCCGACCTCAGCGAAAGTTTCGGCAAACGCCGGAGAGAGCAGTTCCGCCATCTTGGCGGAAACGGCCTGCTGACCGGCCTTGCCGTCTATAAGCTCGCGGAGGACGTGTTCCTCTTTAAGAAAATTGTCCCAGCACTCCTCCACTCTCTTTTTGAAAGGCTTTTCGAACACGGGAAGAGCCTTGTCGCTCCCGTCTTTGGCTGCCTTATCAAGAAGGCCGATATCGATAACGCAGCTGATCTTGGCCTTGTCATCCTTCTTAAGCTTATCGAAAAGTCCCATGGAAAGGTCTCCTTTATTTCTCGTCCATGCTGCCGCTTCTAAATCCCTGAAGATCGAGTGTTACATAGTTGAAACCGATCTTTTTGAGTTCCGTTACGATCACCTCACTCTTATTGACTGCCAGTTCGAACTGTGTCGGAAGTACTTCGATACGCGCGATATTGCCGTGAAGACGGACACGATACTGAATGAATCCCAGAGAACGCATGACTTCCTCGCCCTTTTCGATCTTACTGAGAGTCTCGCAGGTTATCGTCTCGCCATAGGGGATCCTCGTGGCAAGGCACGAAAAAGAAGCCTTGTCGGCTACAGGCATTTTAAGTAATCTGAGTCCTTCTCTGATCTCGAGCTTATTCAGTCCGACTTCAGCAAGCGGGCTTATTATCCCGAGCTCGCGAAGGGCTTTCATGCCGGGACGGTAGGCGACGCGGTCGTCAGCATTCGAACCTTCGCAGACATTCAGGAACCCTGCATTGGCCGCCTCGGCCTTTATGGCCGTAAACATCATCTTCTTACAGATATAACAGCGGTTCTTGGGATTGGCCAGGAGATCTTCCCTGCTCATGATGTTCGGTGATACTGTCAGGAACGTGATCTTGTTCTTATGGCAAAAAGAGACAGCCTCGTCGAATTCGATAGCAGGCATAAAGGGCGTCCTCGCTATAACGGCTATACACTTGGAACCCAATACATCCGAAGCCGTCTTAAGAAGGAATGTCGAGTCGACTCCTCCGGAATACGCCACGACAAGGCCGTCCAGGCGTTTAAGGAGATCTTTGAGTTCCGTGAGCTTTTCTTCGAGTGTTTTGGGCATACTTACTCCTTCCCTTTTACTGCCAGTCTGTTGATCTGTGTTGCTATATATCCGGCGCCGTAACCGTTATCGATATTGACGACGGAGATTCCATTGGCACATGAATTCATCATGGAAAGAAGTGCTGTAAGCCCCTCGAAAGAAGCTCCGTATCCGACCGATGTGGGAACGGCAATGACAGGAACCTTTACAAGGCCTCCTATAACGCTCGGAAGCGCTCCCTCCATACCTGCCACCGCCACGATCACGTTAGCGGTCCTGATCTCATCCATCCTCGCCATGAGCCGGTGAAGTCCTGCAACTCCGACATCATATACACGAAGAACATTGCCGCCAAAAAATTCGGCTGTTTTAGCCGCTTCCTCGGCAACGGGAATATCGGATGTGCCGGCAGTTACGACAGCGATCTTCCCGATCGGAGATACAAAATCACCCCTGCCCTTATAGAGCACTTTGGAGTCCTTATCGTAAACGATATCGGGGATAACGTCCTTAACCGCCTCATATTGCGACGCCAAAGCCCTAGTCCCGAATACAGAACCGTTTTCCGATAAAAGACGCTTATATATCTCTTTCAGCTGTTCATCGGTTTTACCGCTGCAGAAGACCACCTCGGGGAAACCCGTTCTCTCCTCCCTCGATGTATCGAGCTTGGCGAAATCAAGTTCCTCAAACCCGTTCACAGCTTATACACCTCGTCTGCGTGCGGCGGCTCCAGTTCGGCCACCGAACCCGTGAGCGCATCGACACGCCGGTATCCCAAGGACGGATCCGTAAACTCTCCAATGACCGATGAGGCAACGCCTGCATCCGCCAATGCGGAAAGCACGGCATCGAGCGAATCGGGAGCAACGGCGATCATGAGGGAACCTGATGATATCAGTCTGAAAGGATCGAGCTTCAGAGCTTCACAGATCGCTTTCGTTGCATCCGTCATCGGGATCTTGCTCTCGTCCAGGAGTACTCCGGTGCCGCTATAGCATGCCATCTCATATGCGGCTCCGAAGACGCCGCCCTCGGTGATATCATGCATCAGCGATACCGCTCCGTTAGGAAATCCCATCTTATTGAGCGATCCGTCTGCCGCGGGAACCATACCTGCGGCGGCACCTTCCTTTACTACAGATACGAGTTCGTTATAGAACGAAGCTTCAGTCAGATAAGAAGGATCGACGCCCGCTTCTTCCAATCTTGACCTGTGCTGGGTCGCGGCAATAAATGATCCTTCTATACCGCATGTTTTGGTCATGATGAGCTTATCTCCGGGCTTGACTTTGCCAAGAGGCACCGGATGATCTTTTGTAACTATACCGAAAGCCGTAGAGTTAACGACAAACGTATTGACTGAATCGGATACTTCGGTATGCCCACCGACTATATCGACACCGAGCTTGGAAGCTTCAGCAGATGCCTGTTCGACGATCGAACTGATATCATCTTCAGTGGCCGATACCGGCGCTATTATCACTATAAGGAGACCTGAAGGCTTAACGCCGCAAGCGGCTATGTCATTACAGGAAACATGAACAGTAAGAGTGCCGGACTGCTTGCCTCCGGCAGTGATGGGATCAGACGATGTTACCATCAGCCGGTCGCCCATATTGATCCATGCGCAGTCCGCGCCGATGTCTGCTCCGACCAGAGTGTCAGACGACAGCGGAGGGAGTTTTTTGAGGACCAGATCGGTCAACTGTTCGTTTGTGAGCTTTCCTGCCTTCATCAGATCTCGATCACCTCCAGGCCCTGAGTAACGCCGTCATTGACCATTCCGGCGATGTCGAGGTTGGCCTCGGCCTTCTCGATATCCTCATGCTTCGGATGTGTCTTGGGATGCTTGGCAACGAATACGGTGCAGCAGTCCTCATAAGGAAGGATCGATGTCTCAAAAGCACCGATCTTACGGGACAGATCACAGGTCGCCTCCTTGTCCATTCCGATAAGGGGACGGAGGATGGGAAGCTTTACGACTTCATTCGTGATA
Source organism: Clostridiales bacterium (assembly GCA_017617295.1). Taxonomy (GTDB): domain Bacteria; phylum Bacillota; class Clostridia; order Saccharofermentanales; family Saccharofermentanaceae; genus Saccharofermentans. The sequence goes on from JAFZWN010000081.1 coordinate 24,702, forward strand.
TTGATCGCTTCCAGAGTCTGGCTTGCTACCTGTCCCAAGCTCTCGCCTGTGATAAGACAGCCGCAGCCCGTCTTCAGAGCCAGCTGTTCGGCGATCTGAAGCATGACTCTTCTCATCGTTATCGTGATCATGTCCTCGGGGGAATTCTTGACCATATCGAGCTGTATCTTGGTAAAGTTAACAACATACAGGTTCATCTTTCCGCTGAAACGGGAGACTATGCGCGCGAGGTCGATGACCTTCTGCTTGGCCTGATCGCTCGTATAAGGGAAAGAGTGAAAATACACGGCATCGAGCTGCATACCGCGCGAAGCCATCATGTATCCGGCTACCGGAGAGTCGATACCGCCGGACAAAAGAAGCATACCCTTTCCGGATGTTCCGACCGGCAATCCTCTGTGGCCCATGGTCTTGCCGGCATATACATAGTTATCGTCACGTATCTCGACATGAAGGATGAAGTCGGGCTCCTTCACGTTGACCGTGAGCGAAGGAACATTCTCGAGGATATACCCACCGACGTAATCGCAGATCTCGGGAGACTTCATCGGGAAGCGCTTATTGCCGCGCTTGCTCTCCACCTTGAAAGTCTTATATTCGGGATGCAGCTGCAGGAATCCCCTTACATAAGTAAGCGCATTCTCCTGAACTCCTTCTATATCGTCGCAGTTAAACTTATATGCGAGGCTCGCGGATACAATGCCAAAAACCTGTGTAACAGCATGAAGTATCTGTTCCGCGGACTTCTCGTTCTCAAAAACGGGATTACCCTCTTCCTTTGCCTCTATATATATCCTGCTCTGGCTCTGATAGATCTTAAGCTTGCCGAAGTCGCGGAGCCTGTACTTGAGGTTGTTCTTCAGCTGCGCCTCGAACTTGCCTCTGTTAAGACCTTTGAGCGTAACTTCGCCCATTCTTGCCAGGATAACGTTTGTACTCATATTACCTCTTCTTGACCAGATAAAGATCGTAGATCTCATCCAGCTTCTCTATAAATATTTTCGCTTCTTCCATAGTATTATACCTTGAGAAGGAAAGCCTGCAACTGTTGGCGGCGAGCTCTCTTCGCACTCCCATCTCGGTCAGCACGTAAGAGACCTTCTTGGACTTCGACGAACACGCCGACACGGTAGATACGTAGATATCGTAGATCTCGAGACAGTGAAGCATCGTCTCGGACTGAAATCCCTCGAAAGCAACATTCAATACAAAAGGCAATGCGTCTTCGGGAGAATTGATCACGGCATTACGTTTGATGAGTTCCTCACGGAGATATGAATTGATCTCCGATACACGCTTATATGCATCTTCCCGCTTCGAGACTGCTTCCTCCAGAGCCGCGGTAAAAGCATCAGCGAGAAGCAGGCTCAGTGTCCCCGATCTTCTTCCCTCCTGCTGTCCGCCGCCTCTTACCAGAGGGGCGAACCTTATGCCGTCCCTGACATAGAGGACGCCGACGCCCTTTACGGAATGTATCTTATGACCGGAGAATCCGGCCATATCGACATTCATCTTCGAAAGGTCAATCTGAAGCTTTCCCAGAGACTGAACGCAGTCCAGATATATCTTCGCGGAAGGATTCTTCCGGTCTCTTATCGCAGTTATCTCCGGCAGAGGAAGTATAGATCCGGTCTCGTTATTTACATGTGTAAAGGAGAGAAGTGCGGTATCTTCGTTAACGGCATTCTCGAGCTGATCGAGAAGAGGCTTGCCGTCACGGTCAACATCTATATAAACGACTTTATAGCCTTCGCTCTCCAGAAGCGCCAGAGTCTCAAGGGTCGCCTTATGTTCCGTCCTCGTCGAGATCACGGTCTTCCCTGCTCTCTTATTTGCCGCGAGATATCCTCTCAACGCGGTATTCGTGCTCTCGGTACCGCAGGAAGTGAATACGATCTCGGAAGCCTTGCAGCCCAGAAGAGCAGAAGTCTTAGTAAGAGCATCTTTATAGGCCTTATCACACTTGACTCCTATCTTATGGATAGAGCCCGGATTGGCCCACATATCCTCACTCCTTATCTCGCGCGATAAAACATCTGCCACAGCCTCGCACGGCTTGGTCGTGGCACTGTTGTCAAAATAGATCATTTATATCCTCTGATTCTCAACCGTTAAGGTCGGTATTGCAGTTTAATGTCTTGATAAAATCATCGTAGCCCTGAAGCTGGCGCTCGTCGGGACGGCCGGATGTGTACATTCCGATAATGCACTCGTAACCCCATGATATATAGGATACCTTGGCGCCTTCAGTCCTGTGCCTGCCGAATCCCTCGTTGCTTCCGTCGGAAGCGTCAGGAGTGACGAGCGTATTGACGTCATCCTCGGTAACATCCTTATCCTTGACGCTGTCAAGAAGGCCGATGACATTACTCTGATTGATGAAACGGTTAACTCCGTTTATGGCTCCGGGGATAGCCATGACAGCGCCGAAGCCCATCCTTCTCGCCATACCGCCCGCGATCCTTCCGGGGATGGTCCTGTTAAGACCCGCAGTCGCATTGGTAAACTGGGAGATCTTACCCGTGATATCCCTTGTGGTCTCGAGAGTATCGGCAAGAGCCGCCGCTGTCGACAAAGACACGGAGATCTCGTCGCCTCTGATCATGGTGCCCAGAGTCAGATATCTGTATCCCTGCTGGGTATTATAGCTGTACACCTTTACGAGCCCGTCGAAATAGAAATCATCCAGGCGGAACCTCGTTCCGTGATTCTGTGCAGTGGCTTTCCTGATATCTTCCGCCGAAGCATTCAGGAAGATATTCCTGAGAGTCCCCATGTCCTCTATCGGGAAAGATCTCGTGTATTCAACATTGATACGCGAACCTGCCATCTTCTCGGCAAGCTTATCCAGGAACTCCGAAGGCTCACAGAAGTTCCTCTTTCTGGCGTAAAGATCCTCGCGGAACTCGCCGCTGGCATCATTATAGATGCCGGACTTCATCTGCACATAAGTACTTCCGCTCTCATAAAACATAACGGAACCGTCAGCACCCTTAAGATCTATCTTAAGTCTTCTGGGAGTGACCTTATCCAGATTATCTGTATAAAACGATGCCTCAGCCTGATATCCTCTGGGGATCTTGGCAGAACCAACGACATTGCCGTTAGTATCCTTTATATCAGATGTACCGTCGACATTCTTATCGATACTGACATCGTCAGACTGAAGAGCCGTACCGCAGCACGGGCATGATCCGTATATAACATCCTCACGGCTTATCTTATAAGCGCAGCCGGGGCAGCAGAGATTCGTAACTTCCATTTAACAGTTTCTCCATATAATTATTCAACAAAGATTATATCACGAGATTATTCCCCTAACACCCGATCAATGGTAAAATATCCTTTAGGGTAGATATTTTTTAGGGGGATCAATTTTATGAAGAGAATTCATATCTCATGTATTTTACTGTGCACGGCTCTTTCTGTTGTGGCATGTTCGGGTGCGCAAACGGAAGAAACAACAGAGTCCACTCGCGCTACGACTTCGGAAACGACAACAGAAACCACTGCGGAGCCGGGTCTTTCTGATATCATTACCGGAAGCAATTTCGTGGGAAGCAAGTATAACAGCGTTTCGAACACGTATATCGATGCAGATTCCATATCCTATGTCCTTCACCTGGCATATGAGGCGAACGATCTGGATCTTCGATACGGTTATACGCTTACGATCAATAATGACATCGTGGCGGATGAGGATGGTCTGACTACGGATCACAATACTACGGTAAACATCGAATATAGCGGTATGGAGCTTTTCCGTCCGGGAGAGATACTTATCTCTGTCAGAGACGGAAACGGAAATGTTGTCATAGAGGATTCCTGCGGACTGGACACCAGGGATATAACGGTCTATGAACCTTATTTCCCGGATCTTGCTTTCGACGAGAACGGGACATGCACGATCCCGGATACGGATATCAGATTTACCATTCCTGAAGGGTTCTATTACTCGTCACAGATGGCTCTGCGGGATGCTGCCAGAGATTATAACGACCAGGTCGTTTTCTTCCTGAGAAATTACGATGACGATTACGAATATATGGAACTGATATACGGAGGCAACGGACCGGTCAACGACGAAGCGGTAGCAAACATCATACAAATGACCGCAAACAGGAATTATGAAGCTGCTCAGTCCTTGGGATTGGAAGCTGAACTGGAGTCCAGGACTTATGACCTTAACGGTATCACCCTCGAAGGATATGCACTTCACGGGATCGATCCCCATGAGGGAATACCCTTTAATGACTATTTCA
>JAFZWN010000082.1 GCA_017617295.1 Clostridiales bacterium
ATAGAAGTGAGCCTGAGACATCTCCTAGGATGGATAGAAACCTCTGCACTCGAGAACAACGTCTACACCGATCTTGCCCCAAGGAAGATTGTTTGCGTCTGCTTCCTTGTAGATCTGAAGTGTCTTGCCGTCAACTGTGATAGTGTTAGCCTCGTCGTCAGATGTTACAGTGTGCTTATTCTCACCGATAACACCGGCATATCCGCCCTGAGCTGTGTCGTACTTAAGAAGGTGAGCGAGCATGGAAGGCTTTGTAAGATCGTTGATAGCAACAACCTCATAACCCTCAGCACCGAACATCTGTCTGAAAGCAAGACGACCGATACGACCGAAACCGTTAATCGCAACTTTAACTGCCATATGAAATTTCCTCCTAAAAATATCCCTTACGGGAATTGATAACTTATTGTGCCTTTGCACCGCTAAGATATTACAACATTATTACAGCCTTTACAACAAAGGCATTTTAAAAAATCCCGCTTAAGACAGCCATTTTATTGTGTATTTTGGTTCTTGCCACGAAAATACCCCGAAATGATTTTCGCACTTCGGGGTATCTGATCACGTTATCGGTTATAACGGTGCTTTTACTCTACGGAACAGGTAGCGCTATAGAATTCAGTATTGTTCGAATCGTAGAACGTGAATGTATAGTTACCGGGCTCCCAGCTGTCCTGACCTACAGTGGAAAGATAGCAGTAGTTATCAAGGAATCCGTAGTCGGTATAACGGTCACTGGTGTAGATGCAGTTAGTTCCCTGGAATACCTTGAAATAGTAATTCATCGTATCGTAGTAGTGCTCGCTCGTGATATAGAGCTCAAGATTAAGGCTCGATCTGGTGGAAGAATAAACATCATTCGTGGAACCGTACCAGTTGTGGCGCTGTACCCAGCCCTCATACTCGGACATGAAACCGAACTCGATCTCATAGAGCTCACCATAGAAATCCTCGGCAAAATCATCGTAATCGTTTACGAGCCACTCATCCTTCTTGAGCTTGAATTCGATACTGATATCCATGTCTATCGTCTTCTTCTGATCGTCGAGAAGATCCTCGAACTCATCCATATCTTCAGGCTCGGAATCGATAGCGGCTTCGTAATCGGGGAAGGATACCACGATCTCGGCAGTAGCCTTTTCCTTGTTTACGGTAACCTTGTTTACCTTGAACGTAGCTCTGGAAAGAAGAGCCTCAACGGGTTCGAAGTCCGTGCCGTAAGGCTCGAAATACATCATAGCCGCGTCATCATCGGTACAAAGGTCAGCCATGTCATCGAATTCTCTCTCGAGTGCTGCCTCCATGAATTCTTCAGCTGCTTCCTTAACTGCCTTGGTCTTACCGAAGAAACATCCGGTAAGGCTCAGAGACATTGAAGCAACAAGAAGCATCGATGTCAGAACTTTTACAGTTTTCTTCATTTTATAATACCTCCCTGTCATTTCATTAGAAAATGAACAATGATATTTTAACTCATAAAAGCTTTTATATTCAAGTCCAGTCGTCAGAAGAAGCGGGGATCCTGATATCCGAGAGGGCGTAATTCTCCCACAGGAACCACTGTTCCCCCTTTTTTCTCATCTTTATCTGTCTTACGGAATCCGCTCCCGAGGATCTGATATCGAGTTTGGCATAGCCTTCCTCGGCATATGCATAAGGCCCTTCGCTCACGGTGATCGTATAAGGCAGGCCAGGAGTATAGTCGTTAGAGGGCGATGTTCCCTCGAAGAAAGACCTGACCACATACATCTTGCCCTTAAGTCTGTCTCTTAAGAACTGCTTTTCAAAGGGATTAAGGGGCTTGGGACCCTTAAGGTAATCGAGCATCCCGCACGTCGCCTCCGTATCGTTCTCGTAATTCATGAGAACGCAGATGACGAGCGCAGCTGCTGCCAAAGGATCGGTGAGACCCGCTTCGGGCATGGCCTTTAATTCATCGAGCGACTGCGGCAGTGAATCGAAAGTGAAAGTCTGTGACATATATATATGCCCTCCATATCATCATATGAGATAAATATATACCACTTCCCCGGTATGCCGCATCAACCGAACGGATGATTCTTATAAAGTGGCGACGACTCTCTTTATCGGGATGCCCTGATCCGCAAATTTCTGCTCGAACTCGGTCCTTATATTTTCGGTGTCATACTCTGAAGAATGGAGATCACGCGTCAGTTCGGAAAGAGTAAATCCGCATGCAAGGAACTCCTCGAGAGAGAAGTCGAACAGTTCGTCATTATCAGTCTTAAAGGCGATCGAGCCGTGATCTTTCATGAGCTTTTTGTACATCTCAAGGAAAGCTCTGTATGTAAGCCTTCTCTTCGGCTTATTCCTTCTCGACCAGGGATCGCAGAAATTGATGAAGATCCGGTCGATCTCGTTCTCGTCGAAATAATTCTCGAGCAAGGTGGCATCGGCATTGATAAAGAATAGATTCGGGATCTGCTGCTCATGGGCTTTTTCTATAGCCGCAAGGATGACCGAGGAATCCCTTTCCAAAGCGATATATAAAACATCGGGATTACGGGGCGCCATCTGAGTGCAGAACTGTCCCTTTCCGCAGCCGAGCTCGAGCCATATCTCGCAGCCGGCAGGAAAACCGCATGCCTCTCTCCACTTCCCGCGATTAAGAAGCGGCGCTTCGAACCATCTCTCGCTGCATCTTTCCATCCTCTCCGGGATGTGTCTCTTCTTTCTTCCTCTTGCCATTTCTTATTTACCGGCCTTTCTCTTCTCGCATAATTCCTCGCAGATCCTTACGGACTCCATGGCATCGGCAGCATAGTAGTCGCCGCCGATATTATCCGTGACATCCTGCGTCAGCACGGCTCCGCCGCAGAAAACGGGAACATCCGAACCCATCTCCCTGAGAGCCTTTATAGTCTTTTCCATAAAAACGACGGTCGTGGTCATCAGAGCCGACAGTCCTACGGCCAGGGGCTTATACTCCCTTACCGCATCGCAGATGACCTCCGCCTTAACATCCTTGCCCAGGTCGATGACGTCGAATCCGTAGCTCTGGAGTACTACCTTGACGATATTTTTTCCGATGTCATGAACGTCGGCCTCGACCGTAGCTATTACGATGGGTCCCTTCTTTTCTCCGGAAGAGGCGCTGTCGAGCCTGCCCTTTATCTCGTCGAAAACGAGCTTGGCAGTCTCCGCGGATACCATGAGCTGGGGAAGGAAGATCTTTCCCTTATCGTAATCGCAGCCGACCTTATCGAGCGCGGGGATAAGATGCTCTGACACGATAGCCAAAGGATCGGTATCGTCCATGGCACGGACTGCTTCCGTCGCATTATGTTTCTGACCCCGGACTATCGCCCTGAAAAGGTCGCTTCCTTCAAGGTCATCGGCCTTAGTCCCCTGCGAAGGGGCTGCCCCTGCCGAAGGAACAGCTGCGGCAGTCACGTCATTTACGTGTCTTGCTATATAGTCTTCGGCATTCCCGTCGTGTGCATTAAGCACCTCGAAAGCGTCGATCGCTCCCATGAGCTCTCTGTCTCTGGGATTCATTATCGGCATCTTAAGACCCGCATACATCGCCATGACGAGGAACGTCCTGTTTATGAGAGGACGGTTGGGAAGCCCGAAAGATACATTTGACAATCCCAGTGCCGTGCAGCACCCGAGCCTGTCGGTAACATAGCCGACGCACTTGACAGTCTCTATTACTTCCTTCTGCTGTGCGCTTGCGGTAAGCACAAGGCTGTCGATCACTATCCTGCTCTTGTGTATGCCGTACTTCGCGGCTTCGTCAACGATCCTCTGCGCTATCTTAAACCTGTCCTCGGCCTTGGGCGGGATACCGTCCTCGTCGATGCAAAGGCCGAGCACCACACCTCCGTATTTGGCAACGGACGGGAATACCGCATCCATTACCTCCTTCTTGCCGTTGACCGAGTTGATGAGAGGGATCCCGTTATAAAGGCGGCAGGCCTTCTCTATTACCTTGGGATCGGAACTGTCGATCTGTAAGGGTGCGTCGATGACTTCCTGGAGCATCAGCATCAGCTGCGTCATCGTACCGGCTTCGTCGATACCGGGGACACCTACGTTGACGTCGAGGACATCGGCGCCTTCGTCTATCTGCGCCACGCCGTCGTCGACTATATCGAACAGACGCCCTTCGAGAAGCGCCTGCTTCATCTTTTTCTTGCCGGTGGGGTTAAGTCTCTCACCGCATCTTATCACTCTGGGTCCTAACTCGACGCAGGTGGTCGTACCGGTGACCCTGGTCTTATATTCTTTGGGAGAATACGAGAATGAGTGTTTTTTGCTCTCCTCGACACATGCCCTTATATGGTCGGGCGTGGTGCCGCAGCATCCGCCGAAGCCTGCTATTCCCTTATCGATAAGGATACCTATCGACTTAGAGAAGTCATCGGGCGTTACGTCGTAATACGTCTTTCCGTCTCGGAACTTGGGAAGTCCGGCATTGGGCTGTACGAGCATCGGCTTTACCGCGGTATCCAGCATCTGCTCAATGATAGGCATCAGTTCATCAGGTCCCAGGGAACAGTTGACGGCGATCATATCGGTCCCGAGATTCTCGAGGAGCGTAACTGCCTGTACCGGTGATGCTCCCGTGAGCATCTTCCCGTTTTCCTGAAACGTGACCGACGTAATGAGCGGCAGATCGGAATTCTCCTTTACCGCGAGCATGGCGGCCTTCATCTCGTAAAGGTCTGTAAATGTCTCGATGATAAAACCGTCTATTAGACCGGTGCCGACGGCATGTCTCACCTGCTCGGAGAAAACGTCATAAGCTTCTTCGAAGTCCAGATCGCCCAAAGGCTTCAGAAGCTTCCCCGTGGGAGCCATATCGTAGCAGATATATGCATCCTTATTTATCTCGTCCCTTGCCGACGCCGCATTGCGGCAGGCGGCTTCGATCATCTCTTTAAGAGAAGGGCCGTCTTCCCTGACGTGATACCTGTCCGCGCCGAAAGTATTGGTCGTCAGGCACATCGCGCCCGCCTTCAGATAATCCTTATGTATGGCCGTAACAAGATCCGGATCCTTTATGTTGATCTCGGCGCTGTTCTCGCCGGTCTTAACTCCCCTCGCCTGAAGCTGGGAGCCGAATCCTCCGTCAAAAACGATGAATTCCTTACCTATACGATTTCTGATACAGATCTTTTCCGCCATAACATCTCTTTCGTCAATGTGATTTTTCTTCGATATATTAACCCAAAAACGGAAATAATAACAGAGCCGTTACCTGCTTCGAAATCCGATGAGCCCGGTCATTGATTTCATAGGGTGCATCATGTTCGAACCGTCGAGAGTCAGGCCGATATTCTTTATCTCCGGCATAAGATCGAATATCTCCCTCTGCATAGAAAGGGGCACGTCGCCGTATCCCGGAGCGAAACGGAACGTACGGGAGGGGAGCTCGAGCCTTTTTTGGAATTCATCGGTGACCTCTTCGATATAGGCGTTGGAAGCGGCATCGAAAAGGATCATCTTAGAGGGAGAATTCTCCGCGAGGAAAGAGATCCGCCGGTCGACCGCGCCGCCCAGTGTCGAGACGAGGATACAAAGCGAATCCGACTCCCCCTTCTCAAAAAGCCTCTGCAAGGACGAATAAGAGATATCAAGAGGAGCATCGCAATAAATGCCCCTCCCGGTATCTCTCTTAAGTTCAATATATCTGTGTGCGAATCCCGGTCTCGCGAACTTCTTAACTTCCGCTATGGCTTCCTCCGCCATCTTAAGCTGAGCCTCATCGGGTTCGCCTTTCAGTCCGAGATAGGAAAGTGTCCTTTTTGTAAGGGCCGGAAGCATATCAGATCATCTTCTCGGTAAGCTTGACGCCGCCTATCACATGATAATGAACATGCATGACCGTCTGACCGCCGTCAGGTCCGCAGTTGTTGATCACGCGGAATCCCGTCTCAAGTCCCTTGATCTTTGCCACTTCATCGATAGCCTTTATGACTTCTCCCATATAAAGCGCGCCCTCTTCGGAATCCGCCATATCGCGGATATCGTCAAAATGCTTCCTGGGCACTACGAGAGTATGAACGGGTGCCGCAGGCTTGATATCGTCAAAGCAGTATACATAGTCGTTCTCGTAAACCTTCGTGGAAGGGATCTTGCCTTCGATGATGTCACAGAATATGCACATGTTGTCGTTCCTCCTTATCAGAGCATCTTTTCAAGTTCGGTCCGGACTGCGGCAAGGGCATCGTCGATGCCTGCGGGATTCTTTCCGCCTGCCTGAGCCATATTCGGACGTCCGCCTCCGCCGCCTCCGACGATCGGGGCTACGGCCTTTATGAGGTTACCTGCGTGAGCTCCGGCCTTGACCGCGCTGTCGGTAGCCATGATCACGATATTGACCTTGCCGTCAGCCTTCGAGAGAAGTGCGACGACACCGTCACCGATCTTATCCTTCAATGAGTCGCCGAGATCACGAAGGGATCCCATGTCGACATTGTCGAGCTTGGCGGAAAGGAGCTTAACACCCTTTACGTCGACCGTCTGGTCCGTAAGGTCTCCGAGAGCCTCCTTGGCAGCTGCAGACTTCAGGGAATCGATCTCCGAATTGGCAGCCTTGAGTTCAGCCTGAAGATGATTGATCTTGGCAAGAAGGTCGGAAGGATTGGTCTTAAGAAGCTTGGCTGCTTCTCCGATCGTATCCTCAAGACCTCTGTAGTAAGCGATAACGCCGTCGCCCGTAAGGGCCTCGATCCTTCTTACTCCCGCTGCAACGCCGGACTCGGAAAGGATCTTGATGTTCCTGATCTGGGATGTGTTCGATACGTGGGTACCGCCGCACAGTTCTACGGAGAAAGCTTCCTTATAGTCGGCTTCGGTATTGCCCGAATCGCCCTTGCCCATACTTACGACACGGACGGTTCCCGAATACTTCTCGCCGAAGAGAGCCATGGCTCCCGTCTTGGCGGAATCCTCGAGGCTCATCTCCTCGGTAACTACCTTAAGCGAAGCGGAGATCTCGCTGTTCACGATATCCTCGACCTTTGTGATCTGCTCGGCCGTCATGGGCTTATCGTGAGAAAAGTCGAATCTCAGTCTGTCGGGTGTTACGAGCGAACCCTTCTGCTCGACATGGTCGCCGAGAACGATCTTAAGGGCCTTCTGAAGAAGGTGCGTGGCAGAGTGGTTCTTACATGTATCGAGCCTGTTGGAATCATCCACCTTAAGCTCTGCATCAGAGCCTGTCCTGACCGATCCCTTTGATACATAGCCTACGTGGCCTACCCTCGAATTCGGAAGGTGGATCGTATCGGTAACAATGAACTCACCGTCTGATGTAACGATAGTACCCTTATCTCCTACCTGGCCGCCCATAGTTCCGTAGAATGTCGTGACGTCGGTAACTACCGTACCGTCAGCTCCTTCGGAAAGGGAATCCGTAAGAGCATCTTCGCCTGCGATCGCAACGATCTTTCCCTTGCAGGAAGTATCGGTATAGCCGACGAATGTTGTCTTTATGTCATCGGAAAGAGTATCGAAGACAGCATCGGAATTAGAGAGCTTGGCAGAGAAGTTCTGGTTGTCCCTTGCCTTCTGCTTCTGCTCTTCCATGGCGGACTTGAAGCCTTCCTCGTCAACGGTAAGCCCTTCTTCCTGCGCAAGCTCGACAGTGAGCTCTATCGGGAATCCGAAAGTATCGTAAAGATAGAAAGCCTTTCGTCCGTCGATCGTCTTGTCTGAAGTCTCAAGGATCTTCTTAAACTCCTTCATGCCGTTCTCGAGAGTACTCTCGAACCTGTCGATCTCCTTGGTAAGCTCATTCATTATGAACTCCCTGTTCTTTACAAGAAGAGGATAGCTCTGAGCATATACGTCGATATATGTGGAAGCGACCTTAAGTATATTCTCCTTCTTGAGGTTCAGAGTCCTGGCGTGTCTGACGGCACGGCGGATAAGCCTTCTTAATACATAGCCTGCGCCGGCATTGGAAGGAACGAGCTTGGCGGGATCGCCTATGAGCATAACGGCCGTTCTGGTGTGGTCGGCAAGGATACGCATGGATCTCGTGAGCTTCTCGTCACTGTCGTACTTAATACCCGAAGCCTGCTCTATGTATGAGATAACGGGAGCGTGAAGATCGATCTTATATACATCATCAAGCCCGTTAAGGAAGGCAAGGATACGCTCAAGTCCCCATCCGGTATCAACGTTCTTCTGTGAAAGAGGCGTGAGGCTTCCGTCCTGGTGCTTCTCGTACTGCATGAAAACGTCGTTACCGATCTCGGTATACTTGCCGCAGTGGCATCCGGGACCGCAATCAGGGCCGCAGGGCGGTACATCCTTTACATAGAACATCTCGCTGTCGGGACCGCAGGGACCGTACTCGAGGCCCCACCAGTTGTCTTCGGCAGGAAGATAGAAGATATTCTCGGGCTTGAATCCCGATTCGATACGGTACTTGGCTCCCTCTTCGTCTCTGGGGGCATTCTCGTCACCTGCGAAAACAGTGGCGGCGAGATGATCGGCATCAAATCCGAAAAGTTCTGTCAGGAGCTCAAAGCTCCACTGGCAGCGCTCCTTCTTAAAGTAATCGCCCAGAGACCACGAACCCATCATCTCGAAGAAAGTGCCGTGGCTCTTGTCTCCTACGGAATCTATATCATTGGTACGAACACATCCCTGGACATTACAGAGCCTGGTCCCGAGAGGATGCTTCTGACCCAGAAGATAAGGCATCAGAGGCTGCATTCCCGCGACATTGAACATAACTCCCGTGGAACCGTCGGATACGAGTGATACCGCTCCCACATCCACGTGTCCTCTGTCTATATAGAACTGCTTCCAGGCATTTCTCAATTCGTTCGAGGTAAACTGTCTCATTTCCTTTATCTCCTTCTTTATACAAAACAAGACACGCCTTCTTTCCGCGTGCCTTGTAATTTTACATAATTTATATAAGAAAATCTATAACCGAAAGCAAAAATTCAGCCGCCCAGAGCCCTTTTCAGGTATTTCTCGAAAACCTCCCTGACCTCGGGGGTCAGTATCTCGACGGTAACATCGTCAAAGGTATAGAGCATGAAGATGTGGTTACATAAAGTGGGCGTCACTCCGGAATCAAAACAGAACTCCACCATGCCCTTTGACGACTTGTCCCTTATGATCTTGAGGTCGCCTACGGCATCGGAGAATGCGGCATATGCGCGGAGCATCGTCTTCTCATCCGGGGCTGTGAGCCTGATGGTCACAAGCGACGTCGAATCGGTCGAATAAGCGTCCACGGAATTCCTTATGAACTGATCCAGTATCTCTTTCCTTCTGGATCCCGGATCGATGAACTGCTCTTCCGGGAGGCACTGATAGTTACGGTCTATCCTGTCGACCCTGTAGTGGCGCAGCGACTTCTCGATGCTCCCCGTTCTCTCATAGACTTCATTATCTATGGCGATAAGATAGTATCTGTCCTTCTGCCAGTCGAGTTCCAGCGGAGAGACCTTTCTGACCGAAGCCCCCTTTATGCCGCCCGCGAACATATAACCGTAGCCGAACGAGAATACCATCTTCTCCTCGATACACCCCCTGATCATATTGAGAAGATAGATGACCTGCCTTCCGGTCTTCTCTTCCCTTCCGTGAAGAGATATATAACCGTTCTTGAAATATATCGGATGCTCCTTTTTGATCTTCTCGCAAAGCCCGGTCTTTACAAAAGGCATGGTACTTACGGCATCGACTATGAGCCTGGCCTCGTCAAGCGACAATTCTCCCTTAAGTTCCGACCTGGAATACTTCTTGCCGCTGACTTTATAGATGAACTCCCTTCCGGGCTCCACCATCCCGGTCATGACCATATATTCGTTGATCCTCTTTATGTCAGCATAAAGGGATTTCCTCTCGAACCTCTCGCCGATCATCTCAAAAAGATAATCGTTCAGGTCGCTGACCGTCACATAGCTGTCCTGATCGTAATCGATGACATTCTTCATGAAATAATCATATATCAGGAGCAGTTTAACCTTGGCATAATCGGAATTGGCCATAAGCGCCTCCAAAAAAGTGTGATATTAAAAGTACACCAAAGAACGGAGATTATTTCAAGTGGATATATTATATTTATTATATTAATACTGTGATTACGCTCTTTATCGTGATAGAATAACCGATGTATCATTTTTTTATTGGAGTATTTGTATTATGAAGATATTCGACAAAGTTGCCCTGGCAGCGCCCGATATCCTGCTCCCCAAAGAGGGAACGGATCTTAAGAAATGGGCGGTCGTCGCCTGCGATCAGTATACATCCGAACCCGAGTACTGGGATAAGGTCGAGAAGTTCGTCGGAGATTCCCCTTCCACATTAAGGCTCATCCTTCCCGAGGTCTATCTCGAGACAGAGACCGAAGAACAGCAGGGTCTGCGCCTTAACGGGATAAAGGATTCCATCGACAGTTATCTCGCTAACGGTATATGGGCCGCTCCCCAAGAAGGATTCACGGTCCTGTCCAGAAAGACTCCGGTAAACGAATCCCGTAAGGGTCTTGTGGCTGCAGTCGATCTCGAGAAGTACAGCTTCGAGCCCGGCAACCGCGAACTGATCAGAGCGACCGAGGGCACGGTATTATCGAGGATACCTCCCCGCGTAAAGATCAGGAAGAATGCCAAGGTCGAGCTGCCTCACATCATGCTCCTTATAAACGACTCCGGTGATACCGTCATCGGAGCAGCTTATAAAAGGGCCGAGGAATCCGGAAGAGCTCCCGTATACGATACCGGGCTCATGGCGGATTCGGGAAGCATAAAAGGATACTTTATCCCCTCTTCCGGCGATGAAGCTGATCAGATCGTATCCGCGCTGGATAAACTTATGAAGAACGATCCCACGGGAATGCTCTTCGCGGTCGGCGACGGCAATCACTCGCTGGCTTCCGCCAAAGCCCACTGGGAGAACGTAAGGGAAGGTCTTTCCGACGAGCAGAGAAAGACACATCCCGCCAGATTCGCGATGGCCGAGATAGTAAATATCCACGATAAGGGATTGCAGTTCGAGCCCATCCACAGGATAGTCTTTGACGTTACTCCGGACGATCTCATCTCCGATATAAAGGAACTCGCGGGAAGCGAAAACGTTACCGTATCCGAAGACCCGATTACCGAAGGACAGATCTTCACCATAGTATCCGAAGGGCATTCCGATATCTTCGTATCGGTCAAGAACCCTCCTCACATGCTGAGCGTCGGAACGGTGCAGATGATGCTCGACGGCAAAAAGAGACACGTTGACTATATCCACGGCGAAGATACCGTCCGTAAGCTCGCGGTAAACGGCAACACGGGAATACTTCTCCCTGACGTATCAAAGGATTCATTCTTCGATACCATCGGCACGGAGGGCGTATTTCCCAGAAAGACATTCTCGATGGGCGAAGCCTTTGAGAAGAGATTCTATCTTGAGGCCAAGAGGATAGACTGATGGATCCCGAGAAACAGCCGTTCCGAGTATGCATAATAGGTGCGGGCCTTTCGGGGCTCGTATGCGGCATGCGGCTGTCAAAAAAAGGTGCGAAGGTAACGATAGTCGAGGAGCTTACCTATCCCGGCGGTCTTCTGGCATCAACAAGGACCGGAAGGGAGAACCTCGAACTCATCCCCCATCACCTGAGAAAGACTGACAGGGCGCTTCTGTCTCTTATCAAGGAAGTCGGACTGGACGACAAGGTCGAATGGTACGATTCCCTGTGGTACGGCAAAGCCTCTCATAAAAAAGTAGGGTATTTCGGCGACGGATTCTCGGTACTGATCAACCGCCTCATACAGGACATCACCGATAACGGAGGCAATATCCATTATTCGACCACCGTCTGCGAGATATCGGCCGGTCCCGATTCCTATACAACATCATGCGTTCTTACCGACTCCGGTAAACTCGATATCGAGAGCGATTACGTCATATTCACGGGATCGTGCAGATCGTTCGTGAGCATAAGCCACGGACTCCCGATACCTCTGAACATCAAAGATCAGCTGATGAACATCACCTACAAGGCATCAGTGTCGCTCATGATGGTCATGAAGACCAAGCATACCGATGTCTATATCCGCCAGATGAAGGATCCCGTTCCGATAAAGAGGATAGTTAACCACACCAACTGTTTCGGAACAAGGGGTTACGGCGGGAACGTCGTCTATCTCGTCGGAGAGGTAAACATCTCGGATCCCCTTTGGATAGCATCCGATGAAGAGATAATGGCCGCTTATGTCGCGGCACTTCGTAAGACATATCCTTCCATAAAGAAGAGCAACATAAAATCATGGAGGATCACAAAGGTCAGATATGCCACATCCGAGAAGTATCCGGATCAGGATCTGACCAATCCTCTCGAAGGGCTTTACGTCTGTTCTGAAAGCCTTTCAAAGTTCGGGGTCACCGATACGCCCGAGAACAGGATGGATCCGGTAGTCAGCCTGGCTAACACCATCTGCAGAAAGATATCGGAGAAAGAGACCAAGCCATCATGAAAAAGAACGATAATACCGCCGGCACCAAGAGCGCGGTACGGATGCCGAAGCTTAAAGACGTTATCGATCAGCCGGTAAAGCTGACACTGCTTCTCGTACCCATAGTCCTCGAGCTCATCCTCGGAATATCCACCATGGGTATATCCGATACGCTTCATGTGCTCCGGTGGATACTCCTTCTGATGATCTTCGGACTTACCGTCCTTCCTCTCTCGTGTTATATCTTCAAAAACAGTAAGAGCGGAGGATTCTTTATGAGCCAGCCCCTGGGACTTCTCACCACAGGGCTTATCGTATGGACTTTCTCGCATATCAGGATAATGCAGTTCAACAGGATATTCATTATAGCGACGATGATCCTTATCTGCGCTTTCTGCTACTGGTTCAAGCCCTTCAGGGAAAACCTCATCGATAAGCTCTCAAAGGGCGGCGTTATCGAGAATATCGCGATAGAGGAGAGCGTATTCGTATTTATCCTCACACTGATGTGCTTCTATAAAGGCTTCCTGCCGGACATCAACGGTCAGGAGAAGTTCATGGATTACGGGTTTATCATGTCGATGCTCCGTTCCACCAGACTTCCCGCCAACGACATGTGGCTGTCGGGACACTCGATCAACTACTATTATTTCGGTCAGTATCTATATGCGCTCATGATCAAGCTCGGAGCCATAAAGCCGTCGATAGGATATACACTCTCCATGTGTTCGGCTCTCGCCATTCCTTTCGGAATGTGCTTCTGCCTCGGCATATCACTTGTTAATGTTGCAAAGAAAGCCGGAGCGCCTTTTGGGAATGCCTCTGCTTACATAACCGGAACGCTCGCCGGTCTTACCACCGTCATCTTCGGTAACTCACACTCTTTCTTTTATGACGAGAACGGATTCGGAAACAGGTTTCTCCCCCTCTTTGCCTCTCTGGGATGCAAGATCGGAAGGACTACCGATTACTTCTATCCCGACAGCACCAGATATATCGGATATAATCCCGTCACTCTCGGTGTGGAGGGTTATGCTAACGGCGGAGATGCCACGATAGAGGAATTCCCCTTCTATTCCTATCTTGTCGGAGATCTGCATGCACATGTCGTTTCCACCATGGTCGTCCTTCTTATCGCAGCGATCGCACTTGAAATGGTCGCTTCCGTAATCGATATGGCGACACGCGAATCGGAAAGATACAGTAAGACCGGATTTCAAAATTTTAACCTTTCAGAGGGTATCATCCGTTCCGAATATAAAAGGGTCATCACGCCTCTTTTTATCACAGCATCGATCCTTCTGGGATGTGCTCAGATGACAAACTACTGGGATTTCCTTATCTACTTCATCTTCCTTTCGATGACGCTTCTGATCGTCAATACCAGACGGACTTACAGTTTCTCCAATATAAGCGGCGGCATCTCGTTTGCCATTTGTGTGGGACTTATCCTGGGAATGTATCTCATAGCCGGGGAAAGGCCTTTTATACACATCCTGCTCCAGCTCGTTGTCCTCATGATCGCTTATGCCGCGGATGTATATGCTCCCTGTTCTCTCTCAAGGACATCTCTGGGAATGAGCTTCATGTTCACAGTGGCTCATATCGTGGCTCTGCCCTTCAACGCCACTTTCGACATGATCTCCAACAAGATCGCCGCCTGTGTCAACCATACGCCTCTGTATCAGCTCTATATCCTCTACGGAACACATGTTATCATTACGGTCACTTTCCTGATCTTTACGATCGTTTACAACAACTACGAGAAAGCCGGAAAGACCAAAGTCAGAAGATCGTCACGCAAGAACGGGACCGTCAATAACATCATCGGCTACAGGGAAGACTGCGGAAGCGATCCTGTAACGAGATTCTTCCACAGGAAGAACGTCGCGGATATCTTCGTCTGCGGCATGACAGTCGTCGGCATCCTCCTTCTTATTGCGCCTGAGATATTCTATGTCAGAGATATCTATACCAGCGGTTACTTAAGATCCAACACGATGTTCAAGTTCACATACGCTGCCTTCATCATCCTGTCGATAAGCATGGCCTATGCCATAGTCAGGATGTATTACATAATCAATAAGAAAGGCGAATACAGTTCCGCCACATTTATACTCGGGATCGTCTTCTCCCTTATGCTCATAGTTCCCGCTCATTACACGGGAGTCGCTCTGAAGCAGAGGAGCGGAGATCTCGATAAGGCCAACTATAAGACACTCGACGGAACGGCTTATATCCAGACATATACCAGTCCGAACTGTCTCATAAACGAGACCGGAAATCTCAGGGATTACGAAAATGCTATCGAATGGCTCAATGCCAATGTGGTCGGAAGTCCCGTTCTGATGGAAGCATACGGTGACAGCTATACCGATAATGATATCGTATCCGCCTATACCGGACTTCCTTCCGTATTCGGATGGCAGACTCACGAATGGCTGTGGAGATTCCACGGCATCGTAGATCCCGATTCAAATCTTCTCATATCTGATCCCGAACAGGATGTCTGGAAGCTCTATATAACGCCAAGACATAACGACATCAACACCTTCTATACGACAAACGATCCTTCTGTCGTACAGTCGATCATCGATACATACAATGTCGAATATGTCGTTATCGGAGATATGGAGAGAGCCAAGTTCGGCGTAGATAATACACCTGTCATCGAAGTGGTCGGAGATTGTGTCTTCAGTTCAGGAACCCTGAAGATATTTAAAGTTACGCCCTCTTCTCAAAGCTGAAAAGTCAGGTGAACCCGATCATTGCCGTGAACTGTTGATCTCGGGTTCAATTCCGGGTTCATCCGCAAAAAACACCGATCGTATTCTAAGATCTACCAAAACAGAGGCCGCCGCATATTGTTTTACGACAGCCTCTTTATAACTTATCTTATAAAACACTTCGGATCAGCGGTCCGCGATCCTTTCCATCACCCTGTTGAACATATAGTTCATTAGGTCTGTCATCCTGCCGGTCAGGAAAGATTCGGCGAATCTCATTATGAGATCAGAATTCTCGGCATCGATCGGATTACCCAGACCGGTCTCGTCGCATAATGTCTCTATGTCTTCGATATCACCGTCACAGGTGTACCCTACTACGACCATGATAGTATCCCACTCGTAATAGATACCTATGACAGCATCGGATTCAAAGTATTCCCCGTACATATCGCGGAGCTTGTCCATGGCCATGTTCCTGGCTGCAGCCCTTCCGACGAATGCGAGAATCGTTCTCGCGAAACCGTCGTTATTCTCAAGGTATTCATCGAGGAAATCATCAAGAGAATCCTCGACCATGTTATTCAGAAAATGTTTATCGCAGTGGATCAGGATATGTCCTCTCGAGAATCCGTTATAATACAGTTCGTCTCTCGTGATCGCTCTGACATCCTCCACGCTTACCGAGCTTCCTCCGCCCGATCCGCCGGCTCTGGCCGCGGCGATAATTCCGTAGATGATACTGTTGGCCGCATGGCGGGACTCGAACTGAAGATGCGCGATCGCGGTGATATTTTTAAACTCGGGGCTCTTCCTGAAATAAAGCGTTCCGTCGGTTATGGTGGAAGTATCAATATCCAGGTCGAACCTGTCATCGCAGAAATCTATGATCTCATCTATTTCCGAAGGGAAACGGTCTTCGATGTTTTCCATGGATTCGGTGATATATACTCCCTCTGCCAGGAGATCCTCATCCAGGGTATAGACATCCTGCAGTGTCTCCAGATCATCAAGTGAGATCTCATTTGCTTCTATCTCGTCATCCAGTATACCGAGGAACTTCTTAGTGGGGATCTTGCCGCACGAAGCAGTTGCCGTGCAAATAGCCGCCAGGACAAGTACTGCGGTGGCTTTTCTTAAAAAGTTATATTTTCTGTTCAGCATATATATGTGGTAATAGTTTCCTTTCCGCCGTTTATAAACACTTCGACCGTACCGACATCCTCGAGAACGAGTATCTCAGGCTCATCCTTGAACGGCCGGTCTATCAGGGTCGTTCCCTCAAATACGATCCGAAGCCGCCCCCGGTCGTATGAAACAAACCTGCTTTCGTTAACAGTATAACGCATCGCTTCCGCGACAGGCAGCATTATGAGATTGCCTTCCAGATCGAGCCCGAGTTCACGGGGGATAGTAAATGCTCCCACCTGTGTCCTTCCGGCTCCCGCCGACCTCTTCCAGTTATACATCCAGGCTATCAGTATACGCCTCCCGTCGGGATCCTCGAAAGTCTGGGGAGCATAGAAATCGGGACCTGTCTCGACAGCCTTGAACGGCTCTTCGATATCGTCCGGGATAAAGCTCTCACCGTCAAAATCGCCGACACCGAAGCACACCCTGTGCGGCAGGGACTTTACCGACGAGAACATGAGGACATACCTGCCTTCCAGTTCATAAAGGTCAGGACATTCGATGCAGCATCCGTACTTCGGATCCGAGATGAGTTCGCTTATAAACTCCCAGTTGACCAGGTCCTCCGAAGAATAGAGAAGTATCTTGCCGATATCATACTGTCCTGCTCCGACGACCATCATATACCTGTCCTCATACCTGAAGACCTTGGGATCGCGGAACTCACGGTTATCGCCCCACGGGGTGTTCCTGATCACCGGATTACCCTCATACTTGTGAAAGGTAAAACCGTCATCAGACCAGGCCATGGACTGCGTCTGTCCGTTCTCCTTGGAGACCGAAGTATAGAACAGATAGAGCCTCCCGTCCTTCTCGATCGCCGAGCCCGAGAAGCATCCGCCCCCGTTCTCATATTCCTGATCGGGAAATAGTGCGATGTCATGCTCCTCCCATTGTATCAGGTCAGAGCTCGTCGCATGACCCCAGTGCATAGTCCCCCATCGGGGGGCATACGGGTAGTGCTGGAAGAACGCATGGTACTTCCCTTTGAAGAATATGAGCCCGTTAGGATCGTTCATCCATCCTTTGGCATTTGTAAAATGATAAAACATATCTCTCCCTTACATGCTAAGAGACGCCGTCAGAAGCCAGCGTCTCCGTATAGCTAATAAATCAGTTACGGTACTCAGGCCTCAGCGTCGGTAGCTTCGGTCTCTTCACCGCCGTCTGCACTAGTCTCTCCGGCCTCTCCGGTATCGCCGCCGTCGGTAAGCTGAGGCTGTCCGCTGACACCTTCCTCTGCAGGAGCAGATACTCCGCCGGGAACAAAGGTGTTGTCGATCGATCCGTCAAGCACTCCGACAGGAGGAAGAAGGACGGCGTCCTCAGGAGAAGGCGTATAATCTTCGGGAAGTCCGTTGTAAGAGATTATCATCGCTACTCTGGAATCGTCTTCGCTTCCGATCTCTACGTTATAGACCTGTCTGAACAGATCATACCATGTTCTGAATCCGTCATGAGTGGAGAAGTGGAATCTGCCGATAGGAGCCGAAGGATTGACCGTTGCCTGAGGAACGGGCGTCGTCTCGGCAGGCTGCTTATCGGAAGGAGCAGACTCATCCGTCTCTTCCGTACTCTCTACTGTGGTGTTGGGATCCTTGGAAGATATATCTTCGTCCTTTTTGCATCCCTTGACTATCGCACTGATAAGAACGATAAGCAGTACAAGACAGATGATGACAAAAGCGATAAAGATATAACCGTTCCTGTTGATCTTGATCTTTCTTCCGTTTCCGGATCCTCCGTTACCAGAACCTCCGAGTCCGAAAGGAATGGAAGCCCTGGGGGCGGAACCGGTCTTAGGCGCACCGGATCCGTATACCGGAGCATTGCCCTGACCGTAAGAAGAGGCGGGAGCCTGTCCTGCGGGAGCCTGGGCTGCTGCTGTATCATAAGGATCGGCATTCTCGTTATCGATACCAAGGATGGAATCGATCCAGTCGGTATCTACCGCGGGGGCGGCATAAGGATCGGAAGCACCCTGAGGAGCCTGCTGCTGATAACCCTCGGGAGTGTAAGGCTGCTGATACTGTCCGGGCTGATAATCAGAAGCATAACCGGCATTGGGATCATAGTTCATGCCTTCACCTCCATAGGGCTGATAAGGCGGAACATCCGCTATGTCCTCCTGAGGTTCGTGGACCGAGGAAGCCATATTCTCGTTTTCCATATACTGTCCGTATGAGTAAACATCATCGCCAGAAGCGGCAGGAGCCTGATCTGCGGGAGTATCGAATGTATTGCCGTCGTAAACGGGCATATCCGGAATATCATCCTGGGAAGCGGGAGCCGCGGGTTCTTCGGGAATAACGTCAACAGTATTGCCGAAAGGCAATGTAAAGTCTGCTCCGTTCTCTTCGCTACCGGATGCTTCTTTTGCCTCCTGCGCTTTCTTGATCTCTTCGGAAGGAGCTGTAGCAGGGAAATCCACTCCGAGCTTATCATTCTCCTCGATCTCGGGCTTGTCCGCCTTTATCTCGAATTCGGGTACCGGGATACCGTCATCCGAAGAAGCGGCTTCGGAAGCCTCTTCGGGCTTGGAAGCCTCAGCCGAAGCATCGTCGCCGAATACTATGGGGGCGGCATTCTTCATCTCCTCGGCGCTTCCCACACTATAGGGATCGAAGTCTGCTCTGGCGGCTGCCTTCTCGTCATCAAGGGTGATTGCCTCATCGGAAGAAGCAAACACGATCTTCTCGTCAGTTCCGTTTTCTGATGCGTTATCCATCTTTCCCTCCAATTCCTTTACGGCATCCCCAAGGATATCACCGGACGAAGATTTAGAAGCTTCAGCCTTGCCTGCCTGCTCCGCCTCAGCCTTGAACTTCTCCAGAGCTGAGAGGTCGAGCTTCAGTACGGGCTTTGTCTTTGAAGCATCGCCGTCATCAACAAAGCTGAAAGGTGTAGCCGATACTGTCTCCATCTTGGGTTCTTCCTTGGACGGTTCCGAAGTCGATTCTGTATCGAAAGGATTAAACGAAGATACGAACGGAGAAGAAGCTGCTGCAGCTACGCTTGCCGCACCTGCGGCACCTGCAGTCTCGGAAACGGCTTCCGCTCCGGCAAGTCCTGCCGCCACAGCTCCTGCTGCACCGTCTGCACCGGCGGCAGCACTCTTGGCTGCGCCCTCGTTCATAAGACTCCTCAGCACTTCCTCGGGAGTCATCTCAGTAGTCTTTACAGATGTATCCGGGAACTCTATTCCCTTAAGAGGATCCGTTGCCTTTACCGAAGGCTGGGACAGTACGAATCCGCTGTCGCTGCTGGCAGGCTGGTTCTGCGAAGGCGCCGATACGCCGGGCTTAGAATCGCCGAACACTATGCTTCCGCCCGCATCCTTCATGGCGGGAGAATCCGTCATCGCAAGACCGCCCGTAAACCCGGCATCGGCCGCAGACTCTGCCGCAGCACCTACTACGCCGCCCTCAAGGGTGGACTTTATGCTCATCTCGGAAGTATCCTCTTCCTTGTTCTTCTTTCTGAATCCGAAGAGTCCTCTCTTCTCGTCACTTGTAACACTCTCTACGAAGGAGATGGAGAACTGCATAGCAGTATTGGGCATCCTGGCCGATGCCTGCGTAATGATAACACCTGCGGCATCACACTGATCCTCCGCTTCGGCAAGGATCCTCAGGAGCTCTCTCTGGCCAAGGGCGTCGTAGACTTCCTTGTTGCAGAGGATGATGCAATCATCCGGGGACAGGGTAAAGAAATTGGACCACAACGCATTGGCTGTCTTGGAGGAGCAGTAATAGTTGAAGTCCGCGACCCTGTTACCGTCGCTGTCGATGGGTTCCATCGGGATACCCGCATCCGTAAGAGGGAAAAGAGTGTCATCCCTGTAAAGGAATGCAAGACCCGATCCGATCGTTACGGCAAAAGCCTCGGCATCCCTTACGATAACGCCAGAGAAGTAAGGGCTTCTCTGATCGCCGTCGGTGAGCTTCATCTTGCCCGTTACGTCAACAGCCGTAGACAGGAAGCCTTCGATCATTCCGTCGATCTCCTTGCGGCCGAACTTGACCTCGTTACATGTACCTCGAAGCTGGGGCTCATAAGGAGGCATCATGCCGGGTTCGTATTCGGGTATCTTGGGATGAGCGAAAACAGATAAAAAGAATCCTCTTTCTTCTTTATCTATCGTGATATCTGCCTGTCTTGTCTCTCTCTTTCCGAAGAGACGTCCGTCAATATAAAAAGCATCTGTAAGTGTCTGAGATGGAAAGTACTTTGCAGTCAACGTACTGGCCAAACGGGTCAATGTGCCCATGAAAAGCTCCTCCATATATTTAATCAACTTTAATTATAGCACAACGCTTGAAATATCAAGCATTTTTATCGATTGCCGCAAAAAAACCGAAGGCTTTGAATTCCTTCGGTTTTTGAGAGGGTATTATCCCTTTTTGTTGCGTTTATCTCCCCTGTTCGGTGAGGATCTCGTCAGCCCTGGCAGCGATCTGCTCGAACGTTCCCGTCAGTGCGTCAAGATAGGCCGTATGGATCTCAAGATCGGTAGCCTGAGGGTGACGGTCATGAAGGGTCTGCATGATCTCCGTGGTATTCAGGAATCCCACACCGTACTTGACGGCATAGCAGGGATCGCTCGCCAGAAGATTATATGTCGACTCCAGATCCTCTTCGGTAATGGTACCGGGTTCAACATCCATAAGATCCTCGTAATAGTCGATGCAGTCACCGATGGTCCAGCCGTCGTAATTGATACCTATATCCCAACGAGCCATAAGGAGGATGTTCAGCTGATCTTCGGAGCTCAGTACCGTAATAAGGTCCTCGTCATCCTCGAAATACTTGAAGGAATAATTCTCTACATAAGTAGCCCATCCCTCAGCATAGGCAGTGGAATCAAAGATATACATATAAGGATGATCAGTTGCCATTCTCGTATATACAGACTGGAACATGTGTCCGGGGTAACCCTCGTGTGCACATGTAATTCCAAAATCCTCATCAACATTGGCGTTGTTGGTGATGATCTGATTGGAATCGAAGGTATCAAGATGATACCCGAGATATGCTGCGGGGCTGAAATTATCCTCCATTGCTTCGGGAACATCTATAAGTGCATACTCATGATCACAGAGCTCCGGGAAGTCTGTTCCAACGACCTGCTCTCTCAGCCACTCGAGATTATCAGCCGTATCACCCTGAGTATATTCATGTGTGAGATAGCTTAAATACAGAAGATAGTTACCGGAAAGCGTAGCCTTATAATCATCGATCATGTTATAGGTATATTCCTCAAGATCCTCGGTCACGCTCTCGATATCACGGCTGCAGTTGCTCTGGCCTCTGAAAGCATAAGCAAAATACTCTGCGCCGTATGGATACTCCAGTACGCCGCCCTCAGGACCGCCGCTGCCGATAAGAGCTCTCATCCTGTCGGAACATTCCTGCATCTCGGGGAAGAATACGTTTCTCATCGCATCCTCGTGATCTGCGATCAGTCTCTCACGGTCAGCCGCGGACAGCCCGTTTATATTATCGAGTCTGTTCTCGAATGATTCATAAAGGAAGCAGTCATCTTCCTGCTCGACAAGGGCATCAAAAGAATCAGCAACATCAGAATATATGGAATCTGAAGAAGCAAAACCGTATGCAGCCCTGTCCTCTTCGAAAAGACACAGTTCGTCATAGTATCTGTCGATATCCCTTATAAGAGTAATGTAATCCTCTGCATCCTGTACATCGTCAAACTTAAGGACGTCAAGCAGGAACATAACATCACACTGAGGTCCGACAAGAGCATTAAATGTAGACTCATAATATCCAAGAGCCGTATACTCGGACGCAAACTGAGTATCCTCCATATCATAGACGATCTTGTCATAGAAGACACGGTCATCGGGAGAAAGAGTCTCGTAGTCGATGGCATAGAGCCTCTCGAGAATATCTTCAACAAAAGTATCCTCTTCCTCTTCATCTTCGGGATCATTGCTATAACCTGTTCCCCAGGATACCTCATCGATCTCGATACCGAAGTTCTCGGGATGCTCGAAAAGGATGACCGCATCGATATAGCTCGTGACATAGTGACTGATGACCTCAATCTCGATATCATCAAGTTCCTGTTCAGCAGCAGCGCCGCTCAGGGTTCCGGGAGCATGGCCCGGATGGATCTCTTCCTCTGTAGGTATATGATCCAGATATACGAGATCATCGCTCAAAAGATCGGGATCTACAGTAACCGTACCTGTACCCGTACCGTTTCCGGAACCTGTATCGGATGATCCGCCTCCGCCGCCGGGTGTCGGGATAGCGCCTCTGGAAGCAGAAGCTCTCTCTCCGGCATTCTCTTCTTCGGACTCGGTCTCATCGGCGTCGTCATCATCATCGCGGTCGCGGTGACGGTCTCTTCTGCTGGTGCTGTGATCAAGCTCGAACATATCAGCTACGGACGAGCAGCCTGCAAACGACAGGAGCATGGCTCCCGAAACAGTTGCGGCAAGGATCTTTCTTATTTTTCGGTTCATTCCTTATTCCTCCCCATGGAAAATTCTTCAATGATTGTATCAGAAAACAAAACAAATATCATCCACAAAAGTGTAATTCTTACACTTTTCTTTACATTTTGCTATAAAATTTTTGATGTTTTGGTTTTTTCGGGAGTGTCAGCGTACCGTTTTGAAGGCATTTTGCTGTCGTGGCAGCAAGATGACGGGGCTGCCTCATTAATTCTCAGGCAGCCCCGTCAAACAGGGATGAGGGGAGGTTAATCATCAGTTTCTTACGGTAACGGTAAACTTTCTGTCTTTTATTACCGCCTTTATCTTAAATCCCATGATCTGCAGGTCGGACCTGGTAACCGCGAGGCCCAGGCCGGTCCCCTGTTCTCCTCTGGAACTGTCTCCTTTTACGAATGCTTCGAAGAGCTTATCCGTACCGATGTCCTTAAGATCGGTCATGTTCTCGAATTCTATCCTGTCGGGAAATACCCTTATAAATGCATCCGTCCCTTCCGGAGCGTGAACGGCCATATTCACGATCAGGTTCTGAAGCGCCTGCCTCATCAAGATCTTATCAGCGGATACGATATAAGTCTCACTGTCATCTATGACCGTACCGATATTACGTTTTTCAAAGAGAACGCTCTGTTCTTCCAATATCGATCCCGCCAGGCTTCCGATGTCGATCTGCTCAGGAGAGATCCTTACCTTCCCGCTCTCGATCCTTGAGAAGTTCAGGGTGTTGTCTATGAGCATCTTCATGCTCCCGACATTTTCGATTATCTTTTCGGTATAATGTTCTCTCTTGGAAGGATTAATATCCTCTTTCAGGTTCTCGGCATATGCGGAGATCACGGCTATCGGTGTCTTAAGATCGTGGGCAAGTGCATCCGTCATCTTCCGTCTGTATTCAAACATGTCATACAGCGCCTTTGCCCTTACGTATCTTATATAGGAAATGACAAACGATATGAGAAACGATCCCAGGACAACTATGATACAGGAGATAATGAACATCCCCGCATTCTTCGATGTGTACATCTCATATACGGCATCCGGAGACTGATACCATCTCACGTTATAATATACAGTCTCACCGCCGTAAGTTTCCGCGCTCGTACTGATCCCGCCTGCCAGTGCACCGGCAAGTTCCTCCCACGCACCGTCATCTCCGTACCATTCGAGCGCTACCTGCTCTCTTTCCGCCTCATTAAACTGATCTATGCAGAAATAGATGTTTTCGGCGTATTCATAGCCCTCAGTATCTGCAGGTGCACAGTCAAAACTGTCTATAACTTCCGTGGTACCGTTATCCTCACGCCTTAAGATATCGACCATTCCGGGTATAAAGACACAGGTATCGGAGTCGTAATAAACGCTTCGAAGTATGAACTCATAGCCGGAACCGGACGAATGATCAAGCGCTCTTCTACCGTATACTGCTGTGACATGATCCCTAAGAGAAGCAAGATCCTCAATGCTTCTTATCTCATATATGGCCGTCCTGTTGATAACGGTAAATTCCGCAAATGCATCTTCACGCGACGAGGCGACCACTTCACCGTTTATGGTCAGCACGCCCGATTCTCCGAATTCCGAATAGCATCTTCCCAGGAGCCTTTTGATCATCAGAGCTTTCTGCCCCGACAGGGAACCGTCACGATAAGACCTGACGCATTCCTCGGCGATCTGCTCAGTTGCCGACTCGAATGACGTTTTTTCCTGCATCAGCTCATAGTGAAACTTCTGATACTGATATCTCCATGAGGCTGTTACGATCACGGTCCCGATCAGAAGGAGTATGATCACCCTCGGGATCATCAGCTTAATAAGCGAAGGTCTTGTTATCTTTCTTTTCATCATATCTATCCTTTTTCCCGTACTCTTACACCGCTTTATACCCCGTTCCAATGACCGTCTTTATGCAGGCCCCCGATCCCCCGAGCTTTTTCCGGAGTTTCTTTATGTGGCTGTCAACGACACGGTCATCCGAGTTCGAATCGATCCCCCAGACCGTATCGTATATCCTGCTCCTTTTGACCACAAATCCCTTATTCTCGATAAGGAGCTTCAGTACAGCATATTCCTTGGGGGTAAGTTCGATCTCGTTTTCACCGGCAAACACCTGCATCCTTGAGGTGTTGATCCTGATATCCCCTGCCTGAAGGACAGGGGGCGCGGTCTCTTTCCCGTGAGACTTCAGGGATCCGTATCTTTCGATCATGTTCGTAACCTTGGCGAACAATACCTTGAGCGAAAAAGGCTTCTCGACATAATCGTCGACACCTCTCGAGTATCCTTTCAGGATATTGTCCTCACCGGAAAGTGCCGAGAGGAACAGTACCGGAGTATCGTTTCTCTTTCTGTAAGCATCGAGCACATCATATCCGGATGCGCCCGGAAGCATGATATCAAGTATTGCCAGATCATAATCATTTGCGGAAGCTTTTTCCATTCCTTCTATCCCGTTAACTGCCATATCGAGGACGATCTCACCTTTGCCTGCAGCCAGAAAATAATCTTCTATAACTTCCCTTACTGAAGCTGAATCTTCCACAAGAAGAATATGCCGACTCATCGTATTTCCTCCTTTCGGAAAAGACTATAAGACTCCCGTGTGCCCTTTATGTGTCCTTTTAAGAAAAAAGTACGGCACGGCGATCACGTATAGATCCGATCTGCAAGATATGTAAGAAGAAGGAACGGGAACCAGGATACCGAGAAGAAAAGCTCTATAACGGAGAAGATGACATATCCGGGATCCTTGTATTCTCCGTTCTTCCTGGCCTTAAAAGAAAAAACAAGAGCAAGTACCGATAAAACAGTCGAAACAGACGGCCAGACATATTCCGTGATGATACCGAAAAGATCCGACTTCAGAAACGGCGGTATCTCTTTCCCCGCCAAAGGCATGGCAATGATAACGACAAGCGCAGCAACAAATGAAACAAAGTTCAATATGATCGATACCAGTGCAACTTTGACAAATATCCTGCTCTTCTTATGCATGATACGCCTCCGTCTGTTATTGCTCTCCAATATTATATCACCGTATCATCCGTCCGTTCATGATCGCGCCTGCCGTCTGTTCGACCGACATTCCGCTTGTATCAAGGGTATCTTCCAGAGAGGTGAATACTTCAAGAGATCTGATGCTCACGGAAAGCCATTCATCGGTCCTCCACCCGCAGGACTTATCGTTTGTAAAGCGCGATCTGAGAGTATCCTCATCACACGTCAGTACCACGGATATCAATTCGCCTCCCAGTCTTCTTATACCGTCTGCCACTCTATCCCTTACCCAGGATTCATCCATCAGCCAGACCAGGACGATCATCCTGCATTCGGAACAGTTCATATAGTTGGCAGTCATGTGGAGGATATTGTCGATCGCCATCTCCTTTGTCTCGCGGTTACCGATAAATGGATGCAGATCCAGACACCAGTCTCCGTCTATGAATGCAGTCCCGGGATTACTGTCGGCTATATATTTCCCTACGGTGGTCTTTCCGACTCCCATAGGTCCGTTTATCACTATCACTTTCATCGTTATATTACTGTCTCCTGCTTTCTGACTATTATACATCTCGGATTGTCAGAACGGATGCTTTTGGAGTAAAATAAGCCGTCTGAGAGATCAGGGCAGATCACATGAGATCAGGGACAGATACCGATCCCTCCAATGGAGAGAGAACATGAGCAGATCAAGAAAGACACTGTTGATCATCCTTCTTATGATCCTGGCAATATCAGCCGCGGTCTTCTTTGCCATGAAGCCGCTGATCGGAAAAGGATTCGGGGACAGGGTACAGGCACGTGAGGGACTGATTCTTCAAAACGGCGAAAAAGTCGAGATCTCATGTCTTCGCAGTCAGCTGGTCTATATTGACGATGATACGTATGTGATCCTTATCAAGACTCCCGACAGCGAACGCCATTCTTTTATCATTCCTGTGACCGGTTACACTTCCGGCATGGTATCTTCCCTGACCGATACGGGCGAAGATGACGGCACGGTCTCTATAAGGGGAACGGTCGTACAAACGACAGATGAACTCCGCACCCGTGTCGCAGATACATACAGCGATAAAGCCCAAAACTACCTGCCTGTCATTCGCGAAAGTTATGATGAATATATCGAAGAGGGATATTATACGCAGGAGGAGATTGATCTTATAATATCCACTCTCGAACACAGAGCCTCCGATGAAGGTCATCTCGAGGTAATGGAGAACATGACGGACTATACGATCTCCGCTTATGACACGACGCCTTTTGTTATCGCAAGGATCATAGCAGCCATAGCCGGTTTCATAACGGTCATCGTTCTCATATATGCTCTTCTGGGGATAAAGATCAAAGGAAAGCATCTGGCACTCGGCACGGTCATCCTTATACTGACAGCCGTCCTGGCGGCTGCCTTCATCCTCCGAAAGGACATCGCCACCATGATGTCTCTTAAGGAATACGCCCCCGGGCTTTACATGGCGAGGATGTCACACGATTATAAGCTTGACGAGATCATCGGATATGAAGCCACATCGGAATCGGAAGTACTCAATGCCGTTTCGCAGGAGCTGTTCTTTCATGTCCCCCTGTCGGTCAATCTCGATACTTTCGGCTGCAGTTCTTTTTCGGCGACCACACCTGACGGAACCCATATACTCGGACGTAATTTCGATCTGACTCCTACTTCCGGGACCGTCATCTATGCTACGCCAGAAAACGGCTACAGATCGATCGGCGTATGCGATATGAGCGTTGTCAACCTGGCCGGAGAGGATGCGGTCTCTGACGTGGACTCCGCCATAGGACGTCTTTATTGCAGAGCTTTCCCGTATATAACTTTCGACGGGATGAATGAAGCGGGTCTCGGTATCTCGATCCTGAGTATCAGCGACGATCCTTCGCATCCCGATACGGATAAACCGGACATATATATGCTGACTGCCATAAGAGCCATCCTCGATACTTGCGCGGATGTGGATGAAGCCGTTACCCTTCTCGATTCCTATGACGTTCATTCCATGGCCTTTATGAACTATCACCTCTTCATCACGGACCGTAACGGCGATTCCGTTGTTGCCGAGTGGATCGAAAACGAGATGAATATCATCCGGACAACTTATGTGACAAACTTCTATCTGTCGGATCCTGACGCACCTCACGATTGCGACAGATATGACCGCCTGGAAGAAGTCCTCGGGGAGAAGAACGGGATCCTTACGATAGATGAAGCAATGACACTCCTGTCGGAAGCGGCGCAATACGATGACAGTTCAGTCGCCACGAGATGGTCCTGCGTTTATGATCTGGATAATTTCAGGCTGTATATAGTATCCGGGAGAGACTGGAACAATGTTTACGAGATAACACCGGATTCGTTCTGAAATTAAAGGGTCTTCACGTTTTTGAAACCGGACTTATCAGCAGGTAACGAAGAAAAGAATATTATCTCTTGATCTGCCATTGCCAGGAAGATCCCAGGAAAGATCTCGCTTCTTCTATGGAATAGTCCAGTCCGAAGTCACTGTTTGTCAGTATCACGATATATCTGTCCTCTTCCGGCTCGAGCACATAAAGGCTCTGAAATCCGGGATTGATACCTGAATGCCAATAAGTCGTGCTGCCGTTTTCAGTTTCTATGGCGACCCCCAGGCCCCAGCTGTTATTATCATCGATCAAGACGGCAGGGGCGAACATGCTTCCCATAGCATCATCAGGATCTTTGGCTCTTTCCATAAGTTCGTTACAGAATATAGCCATGTCATGAGCCGTGGACCTGAACGAATAGGCACAGTTGGCCTGCTTGGCGATAAGATCGTTCGTTACGGGTATGCTTACCGGAAGAATAAAGCCCGCGGCAAATACTGCAACGGTTAATAGCGGCACGGAAAGGTAAAACAGCTTAGTATGCTTCTTTACCATAAAGAGCGCAGCCCCGCAGATCCCGAAGAAGATAAGGAACAGAACAAAGACTTTCGAGACAAAAATGAATAACAGGAAGACCGTGTTTATCACGCCTGCTGCGAGATAGCAGATAACAAACGCCTTCCTGAACTTAAACTTAGTTATCTTACAGATGACTGCCGCGGGGATAATGAGCACGATAAGCGAGAGCACAAATATCAGCATCGAATACAGTACTGCATTACCGGCATTCATGTAAGGAGTGATCGTCTTCGTGCTTTCGAAGGTACTGTTCTCCATTCGAAGAGGCCCGAACACATAATTCGCCGCTGCCTGATCCATCGTCATTCCGCTTGCATTCTCGATCACATTCTGAAGGTATATATATCCCACGCCGGAATAACGGAACTGTTCACCCGGATCCGTATAGATCTTCTTATCGATACCGAGTTCATAGCTCGGCGAGAAGCCGGCGGTATGGCACAGGAGCTGCCTAAGCGTGATATCCTTCATCCTCGGATCGGTCGTTTTAAGTTCCTCATCCAGATAAGGATATATACTCTCATCGAGATCCAGTATCCCTTCATCCGCCATTTTTAGCGCTACATATGCAGCCACGGTCTTACCGTTGGAACCGAGTTCGAATACTGTATCCTCATCTGTTCCTTCACCGACGCAGATATATTCGACAGAACCTCCGTCGCTTCTTACGGTCACGCTGTTACGGATACCGTATTTTTCTTCAGGCGCTCCTCCCGCTTTTCCGCTGCATGCGCAGAATAAAAAAACGGTCAGAAGAGCAGCGGTCACAACAGATAATCTTATCAACTTTCTCATCTCATACCCCCAAAAGTTTCAATGTGCTTATATATAGACACGAGATCAGTCTTTTCTCGTCCAGCTCCGTTATCTCCTCAGTCTGTACACTGTAACATCTGTTAAGCGTCACATCCCTTATGATCCCGTCAAAAGACGAGACGACAAACTTTATGATATCGTCCACGGGAACAACCGGCTCGAAATACCCTGATGCCGCACCCGTGACGATCAGCTCCGCCATTTTCGAAGCCAGGTACGGGAACACTGGAACTGCTCTGGTCTCGCCGTTTATCTTCCTGTCTGCCTCAGGATCCTGGATACAGTAAGTCGCCAGTTCAAAAAGGATCTTGTTATAGCTTATGAGCATATCCGAGAAGAAACTTTCGGATATGCCGAAAAGCCGCTGCAGCTTGGTCTTGGGATCACTGTCGCCTGCCATGACCTGATCGATCTTCGGGATCTGGTCTCCGACAAGATTGGCACGGTCGATCATAGAAGCATATACGGAACAGATATTGTTAAAATACTTATATACTCCGCCCTGGCTCCATCCCGTCTGCGCCACGATATCGGACATCGAGACTTCATATGCCGGCTTTCTTTTACACACTTCGAAAGCCGCATCCACTATCTCGTTTCTCTTCCCCTCCAGGTATTCCCTGCTGACTTTTGGCATGTTTTATACTCTCCTGCAAATAAAAACGACAGTATTGTCGTTTTTATTTATATCACACCAAAGAAGCCGGAGTCAACCTCCGGCTTCAGTTCTAAAAAAATATAAACCTGCTGTGAGAATACCGTGGCGGCAGTCAGGACCGGTATCCGGTCATCTGCTGTAAACACCCGTAAGCACTTCATTCTTGTATGATTCCCTGCGGGGCAATCCCGGATACTTATCCGCTATGGAAGCGGCAAGCTTGTTATCATAAGGAATGCTCAGAAAAGTAAAATCCAGAGGCGCAGGTTCCTTCCCGCCGGGGATCCCCTCTATAACAAGGGCATGACATCTGGTAAGTCCCAGAGAATTACCAACGCTTCCGGTATTGATGGCATAACCCAGATCCATCTCACGAAGATACGGTGTGTGGCAATCCGCACAGATAAAGCCTCCGTGAAGCTTTCCTTTTGTATCGGTAAAGCCGGGACGGAACTCATCCATACTCAGATAAGGATGGTAGTTGATATCGACCGGTCTTCCGTGCAAGAGCCGGAAATCGATCCCGCTTATAAGGATCTCGGCTTCGGTCGGCAATGACTCTATCCAATCGATCCTTTCCTTCCCGAGCTGGTCCCAATAGAAAGAATTATCTTCATGACCGGGAGGACAATCATGTGACCATTCGGCAATAAGAAGGTCCCAGTTTCCTGCCAGAAAGTGATCGCAGTGATCACGCACCCAATCCAGGGTCTGATCGTTTTCGGGACCCTTACCGACTGCATCTCCCAGGAACCATATCTCATCAGGGCGTATCTTATCGATCTCCTTCTGCAGCGCCAGCGTGGCGGGCATATTACCGTGCAGATCCGCCAAAAACATTATCTTCGACATAATACCTGTCTCCTTTTTCCTTAAGTGACCGGAAGGATTTCTCCCGGAATCATTATTTGCACAGAACGGGCGATATTACAGCCTCTTACGCGGCTCGCCCCATGCCCCGAGGTTACTGCCGTCGTTACCGAGATATGTCCTGGCGGTAGTCCTGACCGGGGCTATACTTGAGAGCTTTTTATCCACGCTCTCATCAGACGATAAAGACTCGTCCTGAAGAACGTTTCTGATCTTACAGAGGATGACCTCGCCGTCATGCTTCTGTATAAGATCCGTTACTTCCAGCTCAAAGTTGACCGGAGAATCATTAAGGATCGGAACATCTAATACTGCACCCTTTCCTATATCCAGATCTATCTTCATCTTGTCAGGATCACTGCCGCTCGTATTGCCCAGATGATCCGCCACAGCCAGGAGTTTCTCCGTAACAAGATTGGCGGAAAAGATCTTGGAACGCTCAATGTTCTCCCTGGTAGTCTTGTTGCCGCCGATACAGCACATCACGCCCAGCTCTCCGTCCCAGATATAACTGAACCAGCAGAACAGCCCGAAATCAGGATTGCCATTCTCATCATATGTGCCGTATAGAAACAGCGTCTGTGGACAGTAATCGTTATTTGGTCTTAAACTGATCTTTCCCATATTGACCTCCTGCAGGTTTTATAGTACTGATCTATTATATCAGTAACATTAACCGGTTTAGCAGGTCAAAAGACTTGACGTCAGAGAGCATGCCGGCCGATGCATTAAAATACCGGAAAGAGGCCGTTTTCTGTTATCACGACCTGTAGGTCGGCTTGGGTCCCAGATAAGACTTCGGGATATTCACGCCCTCTTCACAGATGACGATCTTCGAAAGGACAAGATTAGGATCTACCGCATGGATGTTTAAGGTATTGACGCCTTCATCCAAAGTGACAGTAACCGTCGTCTTTCTGACATTATCAAGAACACCCTGTGACCAGTACGGATTGCCGTCGCCTACGGCGAATCCTTCGGGGATCATGTTGACCTTTTTGACCTTGCCGCCGTTAACGCTGATGCCGACCTGTATGGAAGGCTCGCGTCCGTAGGGATTACTCGGATTGGTGTAGAGTGTTACATCATATTTTCCGGCAGTGGGAACCGAGATCTTATATTCCAGATAAGGAGCATTCTTTACGCCAAAGATCTCATTCTGAGGATATGCCTTAAGTGCATCTGCTCCGCGGCTGTGATCGGGGATCTTTCTGAAAGAAGCATTTTGAGGGGATGAGAAACATCTGCTGTATCCGCCGGCCGGGATCGATATGTAGTTCATCCCGAAAGCATTCCCGTTTACCGACCTGTCGTGAATGTTTGCCTTGACAGTATCATCGCCGAACTCTTTCCTGCCGGTCCAGTGATATACCTTCTCCCCCTTAAATGCGGATTCCCTGTTGAACGGGACCTTGACAACAGCAAAGCCCTCAGGACTTCTAATACAGAATTCGACAGAATCGGTTCGCTTGATCGAAGAACGGTCTATCCTGACCTTCAGTTCAGTCAGTGTATAAGGCCTGATAACGCCTTCTTCAGATGAAAATCTCAAGCCCTTGCCGGGATAATCGATACTGTACTTAACCTTCTTATCACAGGCAGTACTGAGTAAGATCGAAGCCTCATCACAGGAAGGGTCGAGGAATGCATCCAGGACAAGAACACGTCCGGTCCAGAACTTGCCTTCAGTGCTCTGCCATGACCCCTTAACGCTTGCGACAAGCCTTTCTTTACTGCCCGGCTTAAACGTGCTTATTACGGGATACTTGCACTCCTCCTCGCACCAGTTGTTAAATCCGATGTGTTCGGATAAGCCCATGCCGTACCACTTTCCGCCGTGGATCGAGTGAAGCTCAGTGACTATCTTTTCGTCAAAAGCTATGCATTCTTCAATCTTGCCCGCAAGTGTCATCGCATATGAACTTCCCATGTCACAGAACGCATGGTTCAATGTCGTGAGAAGCCACATCCTCTGTACGTTCAGATCCGCAGTCAGAGGAAGCCAGACAAGTTCATAGAAAGCGAACTGCTTATTGCCCTTTAACTTTCCGCGCATCTTATCGCACTTTTTCATCAGCATATCGATCTCATACAGAAGATCGAACGTCTCATTGTAATTAAACGCATCATATACCCGATCGTTCATGGCCTCGGTACGTCGCGCCGAAGTGATCCTCGTATAGCCTCTCAGAAGTTCGCATATCACGCGCTTGTCCGAAGAAGAAATATCTGATCCGAACACTCTGTCCACAAGAAGCTTTGTGTATCTCTCCGGCGCATCGGGATCAGCAGTCCCCCACCGGTCAAAGTCATAAGCCAGATCAAGGAAGAATGCCAGCGGATATTCATTGCTGAAGATATCACCGACGTTAACGATCCACAGATCTCTTATCCCAAAATCGTAGGCAGTTGTCATCTGCTCCCAGGTCTTCGCGAGATGGGATGTATTGAACCATTCAAAAGAGATCGGAAGTCCGTGATAATCAAAGTGATAGTACATTCCGTATCCGCCCTTATGCTTACGCATTTCCCCGGTCGGCACCGTACGGAGATTTCCGAAGTTATCATCACACAGCATCAGCGTAACGCCGTCAAGCTCGGGATCGCCCATGAGCCCCGGAGTCCTGTCGTCACCGTAGAAATACGGCTCGACTTCCTTATACAGGGCAAGCATGCGCGGTACTGAATCGAGATCCTTATTGACGTACTTTCTGATCAGCTTATTCTGGGTCTTCAATACTTTCCTGAGCAGATCGATATTATCCTTTAATGTCGCTTCCTTGCCCATGATCGCAGTATCAGCCTCGCCGCGCATGCCGACAGTGATCACGTTCTCGAACTTTCCGCTTCTTCTAAGACCGTCTTCCCAGAACCTCGTGATACCCTTCTCGTTAGAAAGGAAATTCCATGCATCTCCATAGACCGATCCCGGACCTCTGACATGCTTATATTCCTCACCCTGCCTCAGGCACGGCTCGTGGTGGCTCATACCCATAACGACCCCCAGCTCATCGGCAAGCTCGGCATTGGCGAGCCCCGGTCCGTCTTCGGGGAAGATCTCGGCCCACATGGCGGGCCACAGATAATTGCCCTTAAGCCTTAAAAGCAGCTCGAAAACATGTTCATACATAGTAACGTTGAAACCGCCGTAATTATGCATGCAGAAATTACCGAACGCAGGCCACTCATCGTTTATGAAAAAACCTCTGTACTTAACGGAAGGCTCCTTGGATATCAGGCAGAAACCGGACGGTATCTTATATTCCTTCATCTTCGGCGGTCTGATATCGAGCCAGTCGATAAAGGGAGATACGCCCAGCATCTCCGACAGCCTGAAAAGGCCGTAGATGGCTCCTCTCTTATCGCTTCCCGTTATCACCAGAGCAGAAGACCTGACTTCGATCTTATATACTTCACTCCTGCCTCTTATAGGAGCAGTATCGATACCGAGACCTTCGATCACCTTATCACCGGCAAGACC
Organism: Clostridiales bacterium; assembly: GCA_017617295.1. Taxonomy (GTDB): domain Bacteria; phylum Bacillota; class Clostridia; order Saccharofermentanales; family Saccharofermentanaceae; genus Saccharofermentans. The sequence goes on from JAFZWN010000082.1 coordinate 34,602, forward strand.
GACATATATGGGGAAACTGCATGTGGAAGAATCAACAACAGAAGGTTCATGACCGAATACGGCCTTGATATCACCCGCGACTTTACAGGCGATCTTACGGACACCGCTCGGGGTATCCTTGCCGCAGACGATCTCGATATCCTTATTTCTGATCCCGGAAGATGAGAGTATATAACACATGTTCAGATCCCCTTTACGTTTAACTTACATACAAGTATACATAACTTCGATAAGAATGGAAATATCTAAAAGGGGGCGCCTTTTTGACAGACGCCCCCCTTGCAGATCATTAAGATTTTTTTGCCGGTCAAGCCTTATGCTTTATGGCAGCCTGAGCGGCGGCGAGTCTTGCTATAGGTACTCTGAAAGGCGAGCAGGATACATAGTCAAGACCGATCTCGTCACAGAACTCGACGGACGTCGGATCGCCGCCGTGCTCACCGCAGATACCGATGTGAAGATCGGGATTAGCGGCCTTACCGAGGTCGATAGCCATCTTCATGAGCTTGCCTACGCCGTTCTGATCGAGCTTGGCGAAAGGATCAGCCTCGAAGATCTTGGATGAATAATAAGCATCCAGGAACTTGCCGGCATCGTCACGGGAGAAGCCGAATGTCATCTGCGTAAGGTCGTTTGTACCGAAGCAGAAGAAAGCAGCGTTCTTGGCGATCTCATCAGCCGTAAGTGCGGCTCTGGGGATCTCGATCATGGTACCTACCTCGTACTTGAGGTCGGAACCTGCGGCGGAGATCTCTTCGTCAGCCGTGGCAACAACGATATCCTTAACGAACTTGAGCTCCTTGGCATCGCCAATAAGAGGGATCATGATCTCGGGCTCGATGTTCCAGTCAGGGTGAGCCTTCTTGACATTGATAGCAGCTCTGATGACAGCTCTTGTCTGCATCTTGGCGATCTCGGGATATGTGACCGTGAGACGGCATCCTCTGTGACCCATCATGGGGTTGAACTCGTGAAGAGATGCGATCATCATCTTGATGTCAGCAACGCTCTTGCCCTTCTTCTGAGCGAGCTTCTCAATGTCGGACTCGACAGTGGGAACGAACTCGTGAAGCGGGGGATCGAGGAACCTGATACATACGGGATAACCCTCGAGTGCCTCATAGAGAGCCTCGAAGTCGGACTGCTGCATGGGAAGGATAACGTCAAGTGCCGCTTCTCTTTCCTCGACTGTCTCGGAGCAGATCATCTCACGGAAAGCATCGATCCTTCCGTCACCGAAGAACATGTGCTCCGTACGGCACAGACCGATACCCTCGGCACCGAGTTCACGGGCCTTCCTGGCATCTGCGGGTGTATCGGCATTTGTCCTTACCTTAAGTCTTCTTGCCTTGTCGGCCCAGCCCATGACCTTGCCGAACTCACCTGCGATCGTGGCGTCAACTGTGGGGATGATACCGTCGTAGATGCAGCCTGTGGAACCGTCGATAGAGATCTTGTCTCCCTCACGGAACTCCTTACCTGCAAGCTTGAACACCTTGTTGGCCTCGTCCATCTGGATGTCGGAGCAGCCGGATACGCAGCATGTACCCATACCTCTTGCAACAACTGCAGCGTGGGATGTCATACCGCCTCTTACCGTAAGGATACCCTGAGCAGCCTTCATTCCCTCGATATCCTCGGGAGATGTCTCAAGTCTTACGAGAACAACCTTCTCGCCTCTTGCGGCCCATGCCTTTGCATCCTCGGCAGTGAAAACGATCTTACCGGAAGCTGCTCCGGGAGATGCTGCGAGCGCCTTGGCAAGAGGAGTGGACTCCTTAAGCACCTTAACGTCGAACTGGGGGTGAAGGAGAGTGTCAAGGTTTCTGGGATCGATCATGGCAACAGCCTCTTCCTCGGTCCTCATACCTTCTTCAACGAGATCGCATGCGATCTTCAAAGCTGCCTGGGCAGTTCTCTTACCGTTTCTTGTCTGGAGCATGTAGAGCTTACCGGCCTCGACCGTGAACTCCATGTCCTGCATGTCTCTGTAGTGCTTTTCGAGGATGGAGCAAACGTCCTTGAACTGAGCAAATGCTTCAGGGAACTTCTCTTCCATCTCGGTGATGTGCATGGGCGTTCTTACGCCGGCAACAACGTCCTCACCCTGAGCATTGGTAAGGAACTCACCGAAAAGACCTTTATTACCTGTGGCGGGATCTCTTGTAAATGCAACACCGGTACCGCAGTCGTCACCCATGTTACCGAAAGCCATGGACTGTACGTTAACGGCTGTACCCCAAGAGTAGGGAATATCGTTGTCTCTTCTGTAGACATTGGCTCTGGGATTGTCCCAGGAACGGAAAACAGCCTTGATGGCGCCCATGAGCTGTTCCTTGGGATCTGTGGGGAAGTCGGAACCGATCTTGGCCTTGTACTCGGCCTTGAACTGCATGGCGAGTTCCTTAAGGTCCTCAGCAGTAAGCTCAACATCCTGCTCGACACCTCTTGCGGCCTTCATCTTGTCGATCAATTCCTCAAAGTACTTCTTGCCGACTTCCATAACTACATCGGAGTACATCTGGATGAATCTTCTGTAGCAGTCCCATGCCCATCTGGGGTTACCGGACTTCTTAGCGATAACATCGACGACTTCTTCGTTAAGACCCAGGTTAAGGATGGTATCCATCATACCGGGCATCGAAGCTCTGGCTCCCGATCTTACCGATACGAGAAGAGGATTCTCGAGATTACCGAACTTCTTTCCGGTGATCTCCTCCATCTTTCCGACGTATTCCATGATCTGAGCGAAGATCTCGTCGTTGATCGTCCTGCCGTCTTCATAGTACTTTGTGCACGCTTCTGTCGTGATGGTAAAGCCCTGAGGAACAGGAAGACCCAGGTTGGTCATCTCTGCCAGGTTTGCTCCTTTGCCTCCAAGGAGTTCGCGCATGTTTCCGTTGCCCTCGGAAAAAAGATAAACATATTTCGTCATCTTGTAATGCCCGCCTTTCTGATCGTTTATTGTTGTTTTATTTCAAGAAGGACCCCGGGTAAAAGCCCGAGGTCCCCCATTAGAAATCAAAAATCGAATTTGCCCGTGAAGAACTCATCCAGTTTGTCGATCGGGAATCTCACGTTTCCCGGCTCGTACTCCACGTTAGCCATTGTATCCCGTTCTCTTATCGTGACGCAGTTGTCCTGCTCGGAGTCGAAGTCATAGACGACGCAGTACGGTGTACCGATCTCGTCCTGTCTTCTGTATCTCTTACCGATGGACTGCCTGTCATCGAATTCGCACATGTACTTCTTCGAAAGCTGCTCATAGACAGCTCCCGCCTTCTCGGAAAGCTTCGCCGAGAGAGGGAGCACGCCGATCTTGATTGGTGCAAGGTAAGGATGAAATCTCATTACCGTCCTTACGTCTCCGCCCTCGAGTTCCTCCTCGTCATATGCCGCGCAGAGGAATGCCAGCGTTACACGGTCTGCACCGAGCGAAGGCTCGATAACATAAGGAACATACTTCTCGTTCTTGGCCGGATCGAAATAAGAAAGATCCTGCTTACTGTACTCCATGTGCTGCTTGAGATCGTAATCCGTTCTGTCAGCAACTCCCCAGAGCTCGCCCCACTCGCCGTCTTCCTTGAATGGGAACAGGAACTCGAAGTCTGTCGTGGCGTTAGAATAGAAAGCAAGCTCTTCGGGAGAGTGGTCTCTCGTACGGAGCTCCTCTTCCTTGAGACCTAAGCCGCGGAGCCAGTTATAGCAGTAGTCCTTCCAGTACTTGAACCACTCGAGGTCGGTACCGGGCTCGCAGAAGAACTCGAGTTCCATCTGCTCGAACTCACGGGTCCTGAAGATAAAGTTACCGGGAGTGATCTCGTTTCTGAAGGACTTACCGATCTGGCAGATACCGAAGGGGATCTTCTTTCTCGAAGATCTCTGTACGTTGCCGAAGTTTACGAAGATACCCTGAGCCGTCTCGGGACGCAGATATACTTCGTTCTTGGAATCTTCGGTAACACCCATGAACGTCTTGAACATGAGGTTGAACTTACGGACATCCGTGAAGTTATGGCCGCCGCATGTGGGACAGGGGATGTTCTTTTCCTTGATATAAGCTACGAGCTGCTCGTCGTTCATACCCTCGACGACAACATCGGTGATGCCGTTATCGGCATTGAAGTCCTCGATGAGCTTATCGGCTCTTGCCCTTGCCTTGCACTGCTTACAGTCGATCAACGGATCGGAGAAGCCGCCTACGTGACCCGAAGCCACCCATACCTGGGGGTTCATTAAGATCGCGCAGTCAACGCCTACATTGTAGGGATTCTCCTGAACGAACTTCTTCCACCATGCGGACTTTACGTTATTCTTGAGCTGGACTCCCAGAGGGCCGTAATCCCAGCTGTTGGCAAGTCCGCCGTAGATATCGGATCCCGGATATACAAAGCCTCTTGTCTTCGCAAGGGATACGATCTTTTCCATAGATTTCTTTACAGGCATCTTATGTTAACTCCTTCCTCACTCTTCCGTAAGCTCTTCAACATCTTCGTCGATGATATCGCCCTCGAAGTTGTCGTCTTCGGTCTTGAAGAGATCTTCAACATCAGACTCGGGAGTCTCCTGTGCCTCGAGCTCGGCTTCCGCGTCAACGGAATCAGCCATACGTCTGTATTCTTCCTTAGCCTCCTTGGCCTTTCTCTCGGCCTCGGCTGCCTCTCTTGCCTCTTTGGTGAGGGGAAGAGCGAATTCATTCTTCTTAAGGTTGCCCCTTACGCCTACTACCTTGCCCTGTGCGATCTCGCGGCAGGCGAGGGATACGGCATTGGCTGCCTGATCGGGGATCATGGGCTGAGCGCCGTCAACAAGCTGGCTTGCTCTCTTGCTTACGAGTACTGCCAGTTCATATGCACAGGCGGCCTTGGGTAACATCTGTTCAATAGGGGGATCTGTTAACATGTCTTTTTCCTTCCTTCATTTTATTACATTTCTTTTTGTTCTTTTATATCGCTCCGTTATCAAGAAGGACCTTCTCGATACCGTTATTGCGGCTGTACTTGATGCTCTCTGCTTCCGTGATACCGATTATCTGCTTCGCGGCCTCATCCACATCGGAATTGACAACGACATAATCGAATCCTGACGCTTTTCCTATCTCTCCCCGCGCCATCAGAAGCCTCCTTTGGATAGTCTCCTCGTTCTCAGTCCCGCGGCTTCGAAGTCTCCTCTCGAGCTCCTCCATCGAAGGCGGAAGAAGGAAGATCGTTATCGTATCCGGGAACTTCTCCTTCAGTGTCAGGCTTCCCAGTACCGTCAGATCGAGAAGCACATCCTTTCCTTCGTCGGACATCTTCTTCAAAGGCGCCGAGGGAGTTCCGTAGTAATTACCGACGAACTCGTCCCTCTCTATTATCTCGCCCTCATCAAAGAGCCTGTCGAATTCCTCCTTAGTTCTGAAGAAGTATGAGACTCCTTCAACTTCGCCGTCGCGCGGCGCTCTGGTCGTAACGGACACGGAATGCGTAAATCCCGGTCTCATCTCCCTCACGCGGGAAATGACGGTTCCCTTGCCGACACCCGAGGGTCCGGATACCGACACTATGAGTCCCTTGCCTTCTTCCTTCATTCGGCCAGTTCCTTTCGAAGGTCTTCTGTCAGGAGAGAACTCGCTATGACATGGTCGCTGTCGGTAACGATTATGCTCCTGCACTTCTTGCCGGCGCAGCAGTCAACGAAGACTCCTCTGTCCTTTGCATCCTGCATTATGCGCCTTATCGGAGACGAGTCCGATGCGGCGATGCATATGATGCGGTCAGCCGCCGCCAGATTCCCGGCTCCCAGATCGACAAATCTCATAAGCTTTGTCTCTCCTTATACGAGGTTCTGGATCTGCTCTCTCATCTCTTCGACGAGATTCTTGCTTGCCAGCACCCTGTTCGTTATCTCTATATCATTGGCTTTTGAACCGATGGTATTGATCTCTCTGTTGATCTCCTGGATAAGGAAATCCATCTTCTTTCCGATATTGCCGTCAAAGGCCATTATCCTGTGAGCCTGATCGAAGTGGCTTCGAAGTCTCTTGAGCTCCTCGTCGATGGCACACTTATCGGCGAACAGGGCAACCTCGGCCGCCAGTCTTCCTTCATCGTAGAATTCGCGCTTGGAATCATCCAGTATCTCGTCGATACGGTCTGACAGTCTCTTCCTGTAATCCTCCACGACGGAAGGAGCGCGGGAAGCGATCTCGTCCCTTATCTTCTCGAGTTCACAGACCTTATCCGTAATATCCGAGGCGAGATTATCGCCCTCTCTCTTTCTCATCTTGAGCATCTCGTTCAAAGCGAGCGTAACGCACTCCGCGAGCTCATCTCCCATGACATCCTCATCGACCGACTTCTGCCTTACGTTGATGACGTCGGGAAAATATGTCAGGCGTGAAGCGGACATATCATCGGTCCTGCCGGTTATCTCAGCCGTCCTCGAGACAGCCTTGGAATAAGCCTGGATCAGTCCTTCGTTAAGGACGACCTCGGATCCGGAACTCTGGGAATCCTCGAAATTGATGAATACGTCTACCTTACCTCTGCCCAGGGTGTCGTTTATCTGCTTTCTTACGGCCGCTTCGGCAAAATTAAAGAGACGGGGCATCCTGACATTTATATCGCAGAACCTGCTGTTGACAGACTTGATCTCTACGGAATATCTTCTAGTGTCAAAAATCTTCTCACCCCGGCCGAACCCGGTCATGCTGTACGCCATAGTACCTCCGATAAAGTAAAGACAGAAAAAGCCTACTGCCGGGGAAAATATCATCCCGGACGAATAGACTTACTTTGCAGATTATATCAAACTTCCCTTAAACAAGCAAGTTTTTTGTACTCAAAAAGTCTCAAAACGCCCTATTTCCAAGGGTTTAAACTTTAAAAAATCTCCGGAGACACATCTGTAGAGAGGACCCTCTCCGTCCCTTTTTCCTTCAAAGGCCTTGAGGTGGGATCGGCCGTGAAGATGCCCATAGATACAAAGATCGATATCATACTTCTCGATGACTTCCGTAAATTCCGTCACCTCGTGATCCTTTGACAGAGGCGGATAATGGAGCATGAGGATATGCCTGTACCGGTGTTCGGGATCCCCGTCCGCCAGAGCCCTGGCACACAGTCCTATCCTTATGAGCTCGCGGTCCAGGATCTTACGGTCTTCCGAAGAAAAGTCATCATCCCATGGGAACTTCCAGCCTCTGGTTCCCGTAACGAGACAGTCCTCGACAGGGATACAGTTATTCCTTACTATCTCGAGCGAATCGAATCCCCACTCCGAGAACTTGTCGCGGAGCTTCTTTGCCGTCGTCCAGTAATAGTCATGGTTGCCCCGTCCTATTATCTTTTTCCCGGGCAGATCGTTTATGAACTTGAAATCCTCGTAACCGTCCTTGAGATACATGACCCAGGAGATGTCGCCCGGCATAAGGAGCGTATCGCCTTCTTTAAGGACCGCTTCACAGTTCTCCTTTATCCTCTGCATATAGTTGTCCCATCCGTTACCGAAGACCTCCATGGTCTTATCCGGATCGCTTATCGCCAGATGGAGATCGGACATGGCATATATCGACATCAGCTTTCCCCTTTCCCGTGGAAATGCTCATATATGTTCGAAGCATCCCTGGCTCCGATACCGGGAGCCTTGATGAGCTCCCCGACAGATGCATCCTCCACGGCCTTTATCGTTCCGAAATAAGAGAGCAAAGCCTTTCTCTTCGCAGGCCCTATCCCCTCTATGCTCTCGAGCTTATACTTCAGGTTGCGCTTACCCGAGAGCTTCCTCTGATATGTTACCGCAAATCTGTGCACTTCGTTCTGGACCGCGGTAAGAAATCTGAGAAGGACGATCTTCTCCTCATCTTTGTCCTCGCCCTCTAGCTTCAGAAACGTCCCGTCCTCAAAAAGGATCCCGGAAGTTCTGTGTTTATTGTTCTTGACCATTCCGGCAAGTCTGATATCCGAATCCGGAGCCAGCTGCCGGACAGTATCCGCCACCGCAGTCAGCTGCCCTTTGCCGCCGTCGACAAGTATCAGTGACGGATATTCGAAGCCATCCTTTTCGTTATGTGCGAGCCTTCTTTGAAGCACTTCCCTCATAGAGGCGAAGTCATCCTGGGTCATCACGGTCTTCATCTTAAAGAGCCTGTATGATGCCTTGTCGGGACGGCCTCCTCTGAACACGACCATTCCCGCGCATATATCGTCGTTCCCGAGATTGGAGATATCGTAGGATTCGACCCTTCCGATACTTCCCTCCGGTACACCCAGATGCTTCTCGATGATATGTACCGCATAAGACGGATCGGCATCGGCTCCTCCGCCTCTTAAGATCCTTCTTATCATCATCTCTTTGGCATTGGACTGGGACAGTTCACCCAGTTCCTTGAGTTCTCCCCGTTCGGGGATATGGACCCTTACCTTCCGCCCCGCCTCTGAGGTCAAAAAGCTCTCGAGAAAAGCGATGGTCTCATTTATATCAAAGTCGTCTTCGCCTGAACACATCCCGCTGATATCGGGGATCAGGACCGTCGGCGGGATCTTCGGCTTTCCTTCGTAGTACTGCGTGATAAATCCCGTCAGTATCTCGGGGCTGTCGGATATGTATCCGCTCACGAAGTATGTCGACGATCCGACTATCCTTCCGGATCTGAGCTCGAGCTTCCTTATACACGTCTCACCCGCATCCGAATAGAGACCGATGGCATCGACATCCCTTTTGATATCCATAAAGACCCTCTGGTCTTTCTTTATGTTGCGCAGTGCCGTCAGTCGGTCTCGAAGGACTGCGGCCTTTTCAAACTGAAGATCCTCCGAGGCCTTTTCCATATCAGCCTCGATCGCTTTCTCGATACCGTCATAACGGCCCTCGAAGAAATCCACGATCTGTCTTGTCATCTCACGGTAGTCTTCGCTTCTTACCCTGCCGCTGCAGGGAGCCATACATTTTCCGATATGGCTGTTAAGGCAGGGGCGCTCCTTGCCGATATCCCTCGGGAGTACCTTTCTGCATCTCTTGAGAGGGAAGATATCTTCGATCGTACGGAGCGTGTGATAAAGATCCGAATTCATGTAAGGACCGAAATACACGGCCCCTTTCTTTATGAGGGATCTGTCCTCGCGGAACGCCTTGAACACCCTCGGATACTCCTCGTTCAGGGTAATGCAGGCATAGGGATACCCTTTATCGTCACGAAGGAGGATATTATACATCGGCATATATCTCTTGATGAGATTGGCCTCCAGAAGAAGCGCCTCGCTCTCGGTCCCGACGACGACATATTCGAAGTCCGCGACATGGGACACCATGGCGGCTACCTTGGGGATAGTTATCGTCCCTCCGCCAAAATACGAGCGGAGCCTGTTTCTAAGCTTCTTTGCTTTTCCCACATAAATAACAGACCCGGAAGCATCCTTCATGAGGTAGACTCCGGGCTCTTGTGGTACCAGATCCAATCGTGCATCAAATGGTTTCCCGTTCATGCACTTATTGTATCAGAATTATTCAGTTTTGAGGATTGTCGAGATAAGATGCGAGAGCGTCAACAGCGGTCTGGGCGTCATCTCCGTCAGCGCAGATCTCGATCTCGGCGCCGTTCTCGATACCGAGGGACATAACTCCGAGAAGGCTCTTGGCATTGGCTCTTCTTCCGTTCCTTACAAGGTAGACCGTGCTCCTGAAATCCGATGCCTTCTGCACCATAACAGCTACAGCTTTCATCTGAAGATCATCCTGACACTGAAAAATCACTTTCTTGTCTACCATAGTATCCTCCCGCTTCCGGAAAATTCATCTAAACAAGGTAAAGTATATTTTCAGATATGTGTTAAGTCAATGAACGAAAGGCAGTTGAAAAACAATTTCGCCTTTTTTACTCAAAAGCCGTTGTTTTGCCCCTTTGTTTTGTCTAAATTGCCAAGTGCGTACGGACTCAGTCAACTTCGGGGATCCAGGGATCCGTCAGGTAAGCCTTGTAACACAGCCTGATCTGGTCAAGATTGTTCTTATGGGTATTGATATCCTCCGGAATCTTATCAACCGGAAAATACTTTGCTTCGGATGTCTCGATATTCTCTTTGAACTCGCCCTTGATAAATCTGCACACAACGAAGAACTTGTTGCTCGAAAAGAAAGACTTCGGGTTGTTCCTCTTCCTGTGGAAATGCACCGCCACGAGCTTCTCCGCTTCGACCTCGATCCCCGCTTCCTCACGGCATTCCTTTACCGCATTCTCAAAGACAGTGCGGTCGAAGTCGCACCAGCCTCCCGGGAGCGCCCACTTTCCGTCAAGATCCCTGACCAGAAGGATCTCATCCCGGTCGTTAAAGACTGCCGCCCTGACATCGCTCTTGGGAGTCGGGTAACCGTCGTTGCCCTCAAATATCTCGAGAGCCGTTTCTTTTTTTACGTCGGAGCCCAGTTCCAGAAGTCTTGCCGAGATATCCATTATCTCTTCAAATCTTTCCTTATCGAACTTATCCCTTGTATATAGTATCCCGCCGGACGCGATACCCTGAAGTCTTCTTGCTATATCCGTCAGTTCGCTCATTCTTGACTTATGTCCTTTCTCATCAGCATCGCATCGGAATCGCCGTAATATCCCTTTCGCGTATTATAGTGCCCAAACCCCTTCTTTTTATAAAGTCCGATCGCGCCTTCGTTATCAGAGGACACTTCAAGGAACAATGTCTTTATCCCTTTGCTTCTTAGGCTCAGACAGGCTTCATCCAGAAGATCTGATGCGATCCCCTGTCTCCTGTTTTCGGGACTGACACAGATGTTTCCGACCTCGGCTTCGTCCTCCACAAAGGACAGGCCTATATATCCGGTGATATCTTTCCCGTTATCTGCAACTATCGCTTCCTTCAGGGGCTCTTTTGTCAGGGCTTCTATATCGGATCTGACCCAGGGATGCGGCATGCATTCCGCTTCGAGCTTCATGATGCTGTCAGCATCTTCCGGCGTGGCTTTTCGAAAGATCATTTCTTAAGTCTTTCCGCCGATGACACGGCACAGTAAGCGGCTTTAACGGCTGCGCCCGATACGGCTTTCTTATCAGCCGATGCCAGGAAGACCCCCTTCGGCAGGATAACGCATCCGGGAGCATATTTGACGGACAGGTTCTTTCCTTCGAGGACGGGTCTCATCGTCTCAGCCCCGTCACCTGCCACTATTATCTTCTTCTTATCTATGCCGCGTACGGCGGCGATACGGTCCGCGAGCTGTCCCGCATCATATGCGCCTTCGCTTATCACCATCTTCTTGCTGTGGTCGCAGACAACGGAAGCGAACACTCTGTTGTTCCTGGCATCGAAGCACGGCAGGAGCAATGTATCCTCCGGATCGGAAGAGATATTCTCCACGCTCAATGCCAGAGCCAGAGTCGAGGACACCGGGATACAGTCAGCTCGTAAAGCCAGCGCCATCCCCTTTACGGCCGCGAGCCCTATACGTATCCCCGTAAAAGATCCCGGGCCTGCGGTAACCGCGATCCGCTCTATATCCGAAGGCGTCTTTCCTGCTGTTTCTATAACTCTTTTGACCAGAGGCATAAAGGTCTCCGAATGTGTCTTTTTCTCCATCGACAGTTCGAAAGCCAGTTCCTTTCCGTCCTCATAAACTCCCGCACAGCAGGAGGAATTACTGGTATCACATGCAAGTATCAGCATAGTCCGATCCCTTCGATCTTTATTACCCTTTTGTCGCCCACGCCCGTGATCTCTATCCTGGCGGCGTTTCCGGGAAGGATATCCCCGATAATGTTACCCCACTCGATCACACAGACACCGCCTCTGCCGAAATACTCGTCGAGACCGCACGCCAGGAAGTCATCGGCGTCCTGAAGCCTGTAAGTATCAAAGTGAAAGAGCGGAGTCACACCTTCTTTCTCATATTCATTGACAATGGCAAATGTCGGGCTCATGACGTCATCCGCATCAAGTCCCATGCCTTCGGCAATGCCTCTGGTGAGAACGGTCTTGCCGGCACCGAGATCCCCGTCGAGCGATATGATGTCGCCCGGCTTCACGATCCTGCCGATCCTTCTTCCCAGATCCAGCGTATCTTCAAGATTATTGCTCTCGATCGTTATCATTAAGAGTGCTCCAGATTCAGTAGTCTTGCCGCATTACCGTAGAATATCATATCCTCCTCATCTTTTGAAAGACCGAGGGACCTGATATTTTCGATCTCGTCACTCACACGGAACACCGGATAGTCGGTGCCGAATATGACTCTTTCCGCTCCGATGCGGCGGATGATCTTTACCGCAAGGGCTTTATCCATAAGATAAAGGCTCGAGCTCGTATCGATATAAAGGTTAGCATAACCGGCAAGCTTTCCGCACACTTCATCCCACTTGCTCCAGCCGCCCATATGCGCCCCTATAACGGTGATATCCGGAAAAGAATCCAGGAAGACCTTCATCTGATCGGGATTGGACATCTCTCCGCGCGGATCGCCGCAGTGCACAAGGATAGGAAGGCCTCTTCTGCCGATCGCCTCTCCGAGGCGCATAGCCCGCTCCCCCGCCATCGAGAATCCCTGAAAATCGGGATGGAGCTTGACGCCCTTAAGCCCGCAGCTTACAAGGATATCAAGATCGCCTTCGATATCCACGCTGTCGGGATGAAGTGTTCCGAATCCCGTAAACAGATCAGGATGGAGTTTGACCTGCTGACCGATAAAGGTGTTTATCGAAGTGGTCTGAGACGTCTTCGTGGCAACCGACTGAACGAGATAATGAACGACACCGTATCGCTCACCCTCTGCGATAAGGCCGTTGGCCGTACCGTCAAAAGGGACTTCGATACTGTAGAAATCGCTTATCCCCTTTACCGCTCTGTCTGCGATCACGTCGGGATATATATGACAATGTGCGTTTATTATCCTGCGCATACTGTGCCTTTCAATTTAATGAATAAAACAAAAGCCGCCCAAAGCGGGCAGCCTTTGCAAAATGATCGGAATTGTACCGTAAGATCATCTCTTACTGAACTGGGAAGCCTTACGGGCCTTCTTGAGACCGTACTTCTTACGCTCCTTCATCCTTGCATCTCTTGTAAGGAGACCGGATGTCTTAAGTGTAGCCTTGTAAGAATCGGCATCTGCCTCAACGAGAGCTCTTGCGATACCGTGACGGATAGCGCCGGCCTGACCGGAGATTCCGCCGCCGACTGCCTTGGCGACAACGTCGAACTTTGAAGCAGTCTCTGTAAGTACCAGGGGCTGACGAACGATGAGCTTCAGTGTATCAAGACCGAAATACTCGTCGATATCCTTGCCGTTGATCGTGATCTTACCTGTGCCGGGTACGAGACGAACGCATGCAACAGCATCCTTACGACGGCCTGTACCGTAAAAATATACTTTGTTAGCTTTCTTTGTAGCCATATTACGTTCTCCTCCCGATTACTGCTCGAATGTATACTCTTCAGGCTTCTGAGCCTCATGTGCGTGCTCAGCTCCTGCATATACGTGAAGCTTCTTTATCATCTGACGACCGAGAGAGTTCTTGGGAAGCATTCCCTTGACTGCGAGCTCGAGAGCCTTCTCGGGGTTCTTGCTCATAAGAGTCCTGTAGTCGACTTCCTTCAAGCCGCCGGCATAACCGGAGTGATGACGGTACATCTTCTGATCGAGCTTCTTACCTGTAAGAACGATCTTGGATGCGTTTGTGACGATAACATAGTCACCTGTATCTGCGAAAGGTGTGTAGATAGCCTTGTGCTTACCTCTGAGAAGAACAGCGATCTCTGTAGCGAGACGGCCGAGTGTCTTACCGGAAGCATCGATAACAAGCCATTTTCTCTCTATGTTTGCAGGTGTTGCAACAAATGTCTTCATAATGACTTACTCCTTATACTCTTTTTGACGTTATAAAAGGCGTCCTTTTTAAGGAACGCCTATGCATGATACTTGCCTTTCAGATGTATGTCAAGCGATTTTTCAAAAAAATCTCAAAAATGGTATTATTTTCTTTAAAATCCTCGTTTTTCCTCGTTTATTCTCATACGGCAGCGTTATACGAGATGCCGGAAACGGTACCGTCTCCCATAACGATATCAAGCGTTCCTCCGTCCGCGGCGATTATATAGGAACCGTTTTCCGAGAGGCTGTCCGACCCGTATGCGGCGATGACCTGATCCTCGGAGCATCCGATATAGATACCCTCGGGCGTGCTGATCGTATCATCCAGGAATTCCACCGAAAGGATCTTATCGGTGTCGCCGTCGGTATATGTCCTTATCTGGAAAGATCCGTATGTATATACCTTATCCATTCCCTGAAAAGCACATGACTGTGCCTCAAAGTACTGATAGTCCTCCCCCAGGGAAGCAATGATCTCATCAGACGGAACATTAAGAGGAACGCTCACGCCGTCGAATTCGAATGCGATGCCGGAACTTCCCGAAGCTCCCTGAGCTTCAGTCTGACCGGAATCTCCTCCCGATACCTCCTGCTGACCTCCCGAGATCATGACGGGAGCCTCGTTTTCAGGCTCTTCAGGCTTGGAGCAGCCCGCAAATGCCAAAGCCAGAGCCGCCGCTAATATAAGACTTATCAATCTCTTCATCTTAAGATCCCCCCAACATTTCTTTATATGGCATTGGCGCCGAAGGATACGAGTTCCCCGTATTCCTCTATCTCGGACAGCTGCCGCTGCATCAGAAGATCATATGCCTCGCAGTCTTCTTCCCACATGGAAGATACTGCCGGATCGTTCCTGTAATCGGTAAGGTCAAAACCGGCCGACAGATAGGCGCCTATGTAATCCGCGAGCTTCTCGGCTCCGAATACGTTCAGATGCAGGCCGGAATCGTATGTATCCGTAGACATGTCGATCCCTGCCTCATCCCGCAGATCAACGTAATTAAAATACTCCAAACCTCTCTCCTGCGCAAATTCCCTTACCTGCCTGTCCCATTCGTCATACCAGTAGGGGTATTCGGTGGGAGCCTTCATAAGGATCAGAGTGACACCGTGCTCTTCGCACAGATCAGCCATCATGGAAAGGTAGTTCATGGCATTTTCCCCCAGACGGTAATCCGCCAGGACCGGAGCTTTTGGAAAGCCCGCCTGCGGCTTGACGTCACAGCGCATATAGTATCCGTCTATGGTGACGTTTTCTCCGCCGCCGAACATGTACCTTATATCATCGGATGTAAGTTCGTTCCATCTAGAGTGGTATCTCAGAAGCGGGAACAGATAATCGACCATGTCCTCATCGGGAGTCATCGAAGCCTGCACGGCATTCCACTTGGAAGACGACCATCTCATCCCGTCCAGGGTCATCCTGTTATATGCTTCGTTCTGGGGTTCGTTATACTTCAGAGAGAGCACATTAAAGAATACGACCTTCGGGGTCTCATATCTCAGGGTATCTTCCAGAAGATAGTAGGACTGCCATATGAGCTGCTGTGCCGATCCCCTGATATAAGATGATATTCCGTATTCCCTGTAGAGTTCGACTGTGGAGATATTCTCGTAGACTTCGCAGTCTCCTATGAAGATGACCTCATGCGGCTTACGGTCTTCATAATATTCGGCGATCATGGCGCCCTCGACTATCCCTCTTCTGTACTTGGGCATAAAAAGAAGCGTAAGAAGCCACAACAGTATAAGCGTCACTATAAATGCCGCCGCAAACAATATGATCTTCTTTCCTTTTTTCATTTTTGTCATGCCCCTTTTTATGACTTAGAACTGATTATATATAAACTGGTTGGCATCGTAGCCGACACCGTATGCACCGAAAACAAGTACCGTAATGATAAGGACTGATGTCACGGCAAGAGTCAGCGGGAACTTTGTAAGGATCCTTCCTCTTATGTCCTCGCCCTTAATAGCCTTGTAGGTACTCAGAGCGAAGATCAGAGCAACTGCGGCACCGATCACCCCGTAGTCCGCCGCAGTAAGTCCCAATGCGGCAAAGGCCTCACGTCCGTTACTGCCGAGCCCCGGATGAACGAACATCGAGCCGATCATACAAAATGTCAGCGGGACATCCCTGTAGACATCGAACATCCTTATCATGCTCATGAGAAGGAATGTCCTGATGATCTCGAATACCGCATAACCCTTTTTCTTCTTAAGTCCGAACTTCTTATGGAACTTCTCATACAGAGGCTCGAGCTCTCCCGAAGCCATTATGACCACGAAGTTCATGAGACCCCAGACTATGAAGTTCCATGCGGCCCCGTGCCAGACACCTGTGGCAAGCCATACGAGAAAGCAAGAGATATAGACTGTTACGCGCTTTCCTATCCCCTTGCCGAGCTTCTCGCGCGATACCTTGGAGAGCTTTAACATCCTCGGACTGACCGACAGGGGATAAAAGATATAGTCCGTGAACCAGGAGCCCATCGTGATATGCCAGCGGTTCCAGTATTCCTTTATATTCTTCGAGAAGAAAGGGAGGTTGAAGTTCTCTTCGAGCTTTATCCCCATGGCTTCGGCGATACCTATCGTTATGTCGATACCGCCCGTGAAGTCGCAGTAGAGTTCCGCGGCATAAAAGATCATGGCGATAAATACGAAGCCCCCGGAATACAGTTCAGTATCCTCAGAGAGAGCTTTTACGGCTATTACGAGACGCTCCGCCACAACGAGCTTTTTAAAATATCCGAACAGTATCCGCAGTATCCCCGAGAAAAACACCTTATCATCAAATGAGTGGTTCTCGAAGAGCGTCGGGGCGACGTTATTGTATCTGCTTATAGGTCCCTGGACTATCTGAGGGAAGAACGATACGAAGAGGATGAACTTAAAAAGGTTCTTCTCGGGCTTACAGGTGCCCCTTTTCACATCGATGATATATCCGAGCGTCCTGAAGGTATAAAAAGATATGCCCATAGGTATTATGAGATCGGGGATCCTTATGGCTTTGCTGGCCTTAAGGAATGAATTGATATTCGTTATCACAAAGGATGTATACTTCGTGACCGAAAGGATCCCGAGGTTTAAAAGAAGGCATAAGACCATGATCAGGACCTTCTTCTTTTTGACCCTGTCCTTATAAGCTTTTTTCTCATCTTTGGAAAGACTTTCCTTATGTTCCAGAAGATAAGCTTTTGAAATATCATCGGCACGTCCGATGAGAAGACCGCAGACCCATGCCGATACTGCCGTTATAAGAAGGAATCCCAGATACCTCGGCAGATGCTCGGGGTCGGCATACCAGTAAAAGCCCAGGCTCGATACCAGGAGCACCGGCCACTGAAGCTTTTTGGGCACGATATAGTAGGCCAGGATGACCAGGGCGGTAAAAAGGACAAACTTATATGAAGTAAAGAGCACGGGGCCTTATTCGTCTCCGAGTCTCTCTATAAGAGCCCAGAGGGCCCGAGCCGAATTGAAGTTCTCGGGCAGGAGCTCCTCTGCGGGGATCTGAACGTCAAACCTGTCGTTGACTTCAGCGACGATACTCACTATATCGAATGAATCAAGGATCTTGTCGTCGATCAGGGTCTCGCATGTTGTAAAATCAACATCGGAATGAAGTTCCTGCAGTATCTCTATTAATTCTTCCATATTAGTCTCCTCTATTCTTAAGACTGTTTCTGTCTATCTTTCCGTTTGCCGTCAAAGGCATGACTTCCTCTTTTATTATCTTCGAAGGTACCATGAATCTCGGAAGCCTCTCCTTAAGGATCTTCGTAAGATCCGCTTTCTCTATGGTACCCGTATAGTAAAGGACGATCTTCTCCTTCATCTTGTTATAGACCGCACAGCACAGAGCTATGCCGTCCACGGCGCTGACGTTGGCTTCGATCTCACCCAATTCGATACGGTGCCCCATGTGCTTTATCTGATTGTCCTTCCTGGACACGAACTCGAGTTCGCCCCTGTCATTATATCTTCCGATATCACCCGTCCTGTAGATTATCTCGGTATAGCATCTGTTCAGAGGGTTCTGGACAAAAGCCGCATCCGTCCTCTCCTTATCGGCATAGTACCCCATCGTAACGGGCGTTCCGCTTATGCAGATCTCCCCTTCGCTGGAGAGCTTATCCCGGGCATCAAGAAGGATGATCCTCGTATTGGGGAAAGGTCTTCCTATAGGGATCACGTCTCCTTCGGAGAATTCCCTGTCGACTTCGTAGTAGCAGCTCATACCCGTGGCTTCTGTAGGTCCGTAAAGATTAATGAACCTCGCATCCGGCAATGCCTCTCTCCACAGATCG
>JAFZWN010000083.1 GCA_017617295.1 Clostridiales bacterium
ATTGCATTTCTATTCTTGTCAGCCATGACGGTAATGGGTTGAATAAACTTATTCTAAGATAGTTGAAGGTGTGTATTAATATATAATTGTAGTTTTCCCTTATTATTCCTATGAAAATAAGGGATTAATCCCTTGATGACGTTGTTATTCCCTTAAATTATGGTAAAATTTAAGGGAATGTATAAGGAGATAGGGAAATGAGAGATTTCAATTATTCTGTTTTTAAGGATTACAAATGGGATTGCGAAATACTCGGGTATATTGCAGCCATATACAAGCAGGCAGGAAAACAGGAGTTATATCTGAAGCAAAGACCGGAAGAACTCGAAAAACTTGTTGAGATCGCAAAGATACAGAGTACAGAGGCTTCCAATGCGATAGAGGGTATTGTTACGACCAATACCAGGATCCGACAACTGGCCCTGGAAAAAACAACACCCAGAAACCGTGACGAACAGGAGATCGCCGGATACAGAGATGCTCTCGGGATCATACACGGGAGCTTTGACGCTATACATGTATCTCAGAACTATATTCTTCAACTGCATAAGATCTTATACAGTCATATGAACAATCCGGTCGCAGGAAGGACGAAGACGGTACAGAATCATATCAGTGCCACATATACTGACGGACATACTGAAGTGTTGTTCACTCCGCCTGCGCCGTATGAAACGCCTAAGGCTTTAGACAGATTATGTGAAGAATATAATTACGTTATCGGGAATATGATACTTGAACCGCTTTTGGCTATCCCGATCTTTATACACGACTTCCTCTGTATTCATCCTTTTAACGACGGAAACGGACGGATGAGCAGATTACTGACTACTCTTCTTCTCTACAGGAGCGGATTCTATGTAGGAAAGTACATATCGCTTGAAGCGTTGATCGCTAGGAACAAGGATCTGTATTACGATGCACTTTATGTTTCACAACAGGGATGGCATGAGGGAACGGATGATCCCATTCCTTTTATTAAATATATGCTTGGTATAATAATTGCAGCATACAGAGACTTTGAAGATCGTTTTGCGATAGTCGAGATAAAGCGTCCGGCACCGGAAATGGTAAGACTTGCAACGCAGAATAAGATAGGTCGCTTTACGAAGCAGGACATAATAGAGCTCTGCCCGTCACTGAGCTTAAGTTCTATAGAGGGTTCTTTAAGAAAGCTTGTAGAATCAGGTGAGATAAAAAGAGAAGGAAAAGGAAAGAACACATTTTATTACCGGTTACAATAAAGTTGTGACTGTTGTTTTCGTTTGATGATATTCAGAGAATAAACTCAGATCAAGATATGTGAGGCACAAAATGGAGATCAGAGAATACAAAAACTACAAAGAAGCAGAGATCCGTCAGCTTTATACCGAAGTCGGCTGGATCGCATATACAGAGAATATGCCGTTATTGGAGCAGGCATTCAAACACTCCCTGCTCGTCCTGGCTGCATACGAAAACGATGAACTGCTCGGGATCATAAGAGTTGTAGGCGATGGCCATACTGTTGTATTTGTTCAGGATATCCTGGTGTTTCCCGGAAAGCAGCGCCGGGGAGTCGGAACCGCGCTTTTGAAAGCAGTGCTCGACAGGTATCCGGATGTCCGGCAGATCGAGCTGACTACGGACAACAGACCTGAAACAGTTGCTTTCTATAAGTCGTTGGGCTTTTCAGAGTTCTCGGAAATAGGATGCTGCGGATTTATGAGATGCTGACTGATCCATGTTTGTCGAGATGAGGTATTGTGATCATGGAATACGATTGCGGTGATCCATGAGAACTTCTTTAACGATAGTATGGGTACGCTGAAGAGTATGGATTGCCATGAGATCGCATTTTATTATCTGATGAGATCCAGAGGCACGAAAGAACTGAACAGTAGTAGTTTTACTCAGGGTGTAAGAGAGAATATGTATTGGATCCCTGTTTCGGAGCTCGATAAATACAAGGCATTTCCTTCTTTCATGAAGGAATACTTACAGACTGAACATTCAGGTGTCGAGCATATCGTTTCAGATGAGAGGATCAAGTGAAAGAAGCATGAAAGACGGGATTTACGGGGTCTATAACGGAGAAGTTCACAGGATAGGACATAACAGCAATGGCGAACTGTTGCTGTTTCCTGCTTTTGACAATGAGACAGACAGTACGTTTGCCGACGGATATCATGCGGGTGCCTGTTCCAAGATCATAAAGCCGGAGGATCTCTCGGAAGCATACGAATTACGATCATATGCAGAATACAGGGGATATAAGACCTTTATCGCGCGAAGCGTCGGCGATGAGTATGAGATATACGTTAATGATCATGCGCTTGCTCAAGAGCTTGGTTTTGACAGATGTGATAAATATGCATATAACATGATGGTCAAGAAGACCGATGTTAAAGTTATTACCGAGAAGATACCTTATAGCTTTGATCAGAAAAAGACCGCAACGACCGAACCCCGGATCAGGTATCTGATCCACGGAGGTACTACCTGCTATCTTCTGAAGACCGAAGGATCGACTCTGCTTATAGATACCGGGTTGTTTGGGAACCTGAAGGCGCTGGACAGATGGCTGGGAGGCTGTAAGGTCGATTATGTATTCCTCACTCACGGACATGCTGATCACGACTGGAACGCACGGGCTTTACAAAAAAGAGGAGCGAAGATAATCCTTTCCGAAAAAGACAAGGATCTGCCGCGTCACTTTATGTCGCAGCCGGTTAAGCCGACGATGCCGAAGTACCGTTTCAGGAATTTCACGCAACTTGTCAGCGGTTCTGTTTTCCGCACACATAGATATACCCCTGACATTTTGATAGGCGATGACCGGGATTACCTTAAGTCTCTTGGATTTGATGCGCAGATAATCCCTCTTCCGGGGCATACTTACGGTTCTCTCGGGATACTGTCTGACAATATCCTTTATTGCGGTGATGCTTTTACGGCATTATGGAAAAAGCCGGATATTACTCCTCATGCTGTCAGCATTGAGCTGATGAAAGAGTCCTTAAGAAAGATCCTTGAGATCGATCCCGAGAGGCTCGCATGCGGTCACGGATGGCCGGTGAGCATGGAAGCCGCCAGGCCCGTGATCGAATCGTACCTGGCGGAATACAGATAACCTGAGCGGATCTCTTTGTGAATGACGGATCCGATGATCGTGACTATAGTTGTCAGCTTCTTTCGTTGATAAATGTTGTTACTCTGTCGTTGATCACCGTTATGACTTCGCCGAGTTCTTTCTGACCGGTGAAATATGCCGGCATCTCTTCCTTGACGATGATCATGATCTCGGGATCCAGGGATGCTACCTGAGAACATGAATTAATGACTGCTTCAAAATCATCGATCGCGGATACCGGTATCTCTACTGAAGGCATATCGGGAGAAAGAGAAACAAAAGAAGACGCCATAGAGAGGTTCCTTCTGACTGACTCATTAAACTCACTGATCAGCGTATTTGCCGAGGATTCGAAAGCGGATATCTTTACCGGGATCGAAGATGACAGAGTTCCGTAACTGTCCTGGACTTCGTCGGAAAGCAGGGACTGTACGAACCGTATGCATGCATCCTTATTCCCGGCCTTAGCCGAGACGGCGATCGAAGAAGTGACGGTTATCATGGGTCCTCTGCCGTCTGCCGACGGGATACCGAGTATAGTTATCTCTGAGAAGTTGTCATTATAATGATCTGCCAGGAGAGAATCGAATGAGATATTCTCTCTGTATTCACCTGCGGGAAGCGATACTGAACTCGAGAAATCATATATATCGACTATCTCATCTTCCGGAGATCCAATGGGATCAAATACATGCTCATCAACATATTGAGCCAGGGTCCTGAAACTGTCGTGGTCGTAGTTTACGGAATTACCGTCTATAAAGTCACTGTTCATCGTACTGAGAGCGGTTATGAAGAAATCCGTCTGTCCCATACCGATCGGATCTTCTCCGTTGCACGGACCGCTGACAAAGTCCTGATACTGGTCGAAAGTAAATCCGCATTGACCGTTTTCGATATGCGAAACATATGTGACGATGCCGTTGATACCGACCGCCAGTGGCAACTGATAAAGCTTTCCGTTGACCTTT
The DNA here is from genome assembly GCA_017617295.1 of Clostridiales bacterium. Taxonomy (GTDB): domain Bacteria; phylum Bacillota; class Clostridia; order Saccharofermentanales; family Saccharofermentanaceae; genus Saccharofermentans. The sequence continues at coordinate 4,084 of JAFZWN010000083.1, forward strand.
GACGCTTCGATGATATTCGGGAATAATCCGTTATTGTCGATCGCCGGTGAAAGATCTATGAGCAGATCATCGCTGTTAAGCTGATAGAAAGAGGCGCCATCCAGTATTATGTCAGGTCCGTCTCCCGACATAAGATCGATCGACAATTGATTTGAGAGCTGAGTCTGCTCTTCGAGTCCGTCTATCGCGAATCCGTCTGTATAAGTCCTGATCTTGCCTTCAAGATACATCTGCATCATGGAGTAGCTGCTGTCCAGGACTATATAGCAATCCTGATCTGTGTTGTTAAAGCTGCAGACCGCTTCACAGAAAGTGTAATCAAATTCTGTCAGTGTGGCGGCCGTGATGATCTCTTTGCCGGCATTGGGATTGGTATCCTGTTTGTCAAGAACGTAGAAACTTACTCTGGTGTTTGCTTCTCCGGCTGCATCATAGAATGTGAAGACGCCTGTCAGGAGTATCCGGTCATCGCTGATCGAGATCACAGTCAGATCCCTGGTATCATAACGGTTGATATTACAGTTATCGTAGGAAAAGATCTCTGTTATCTCCTTTGTGTCAAAATCGAGCTTCTTGATCCCGTTGCTGTCTGTAAGAACATAGCCTGTACCGTCGATATAAGATACATTGCAATAACTGAAATAATTTCTGAACCAGGATGTGTCCTCAGTGTACTGAGTAAGAGCTCCGGTATCAAGATCCATAGAGTAGTAATACTTATCTATCCTGTTCCCTGCAAGGAATCCGACGAGCGCCTGACCGTTTCCGAGATATATGATGTCCGATGCTTCTGATGTGACAAGGGTCGGCAATATCCCGCTTACATCATATTCGGTCTTAATACCATCGGGAGTCGTAACGGAAATATATACAGGTGCATATGTTGTCTGTGTCGAATATGTGTCGATCGTATATCCGTCAAAACTGTAAGAACCGGTATTTTTGTATCCGACAGCGATGTTGCCGACCATCGCATCTTCGGAAAAAGAAGCAGCGAGTTCTATCGACTCTATGGTCTCGCTTTCGATGTCATAAGTTACATAGTATTTATTAGTTTCCCATGAAGGGAAGAGAAGTACGTCTACGAGCCATTTCATCTTGCCGTCTTCAAACCGGACAGTCGTATTCCATACGTCAACACCGTTAGGACATGACTGTCCTTCCGGCAGATACGGATCAATGTCGATATCTTCTTTTAAGTCGACAGACTTGATCAGATTGCCCCCGGTATCATATACATCGAGCATAGCAAAGTTATATTCAAATATATCGATAGTCATCATATCCGCATCGTCGGGGATCACGTATTGACCGGTAGTAAGATAATAGAGCTCATCGCCACTGCATCCGGCATATTGTGTCTCATAGTAATACGTTTCCCCGATATATTGTTCACAGATATCGTGTCTTTGAAGATCATACCAGGGTGTATCTTCTGAAATGAGTTCCTTTTTGGCTTTCCCGCAGGATGTTAACGGAACAGTCAATGCTGTCATTACGATCGCCATTGTTAATGCGATATAATTCTTTCCCTTTTTCATGTCAGCCTTCCTATCAGTCGATGAGATGGTCACGTGATGATATTATATATTATTAGACGATAGAAACATACTGATCCGTTCGGCCACGATTAAACCCGCAAGACGATCGGCCAAGGTTATGCGTTATAATGGAAACATTATGGAAAAGCGTTGCTCGTTGCCGCCGTGACGGTAATATTGTTTGGGGGTAAATAGGATAATGAATTCAATACTTAAAGATATTCAAACGAAAATACATACCGCTATAAAAGAAAACCTGCCTGATGTATCTTTCGGGGATCTGGAAGAGGGCGGCAAGGTCTACTACATGAACGGCAAGAACGGGACGGAATTTGACTGGTTCGTCAATGAACATCTGCCTGCTTTCATGGTTTTCTATGATGATAAGGAGAAACTGGGAGCTGCTAAGGCATATATTTATCAGGATGGCGGAATGATCATTTACCTTTATGACGATCACGGCAGGCATCCGGCAAAGGAAGTCAGTACATTTCTGGATGTTGAAGAGTCTGATATGTTAAGACTTGCCGTATGTTTACGATGTAATGCCGATGACAGGAGGATATGGGATTCAGCTATAGACAGGATAGTGAGTGATGTTATTCCTGATGAACACACAGTAACTGAATTCATTGATCACCGTAAGTATTATGAACCTTCGATCATTCGAAGGGAAATACTCGGAAAGCTTTGCATCGTATCAAAGAAGATTACAAGAGACGGTTGGAAAGTCGGATTTATGTTACGGGAAGAACCGCAGGATGACAGGGACAGCGGCTGGCAGTTTATGGCCGGTGATGAGGATGATTCATATCTAAATACAGTTGAAAACGTCGAGCTGTGTGCTGTCGGTTCGATCGCGCGCATCGATCCGGTGATAATGAAATATATAGACTATCCTGTCGGAGCAAGGTTTGTCCGTAAGTCCACCGGAGAGTTTGAAGAAGATAAGAACCAGAGATCTTATATGGAGAAGTGGAAATAAAGACTCTTTGTGGAAGCGGATCATATGTGTAAGATATGATCAGACCGGTCACTGACGCGCAGATCTTACGATCACTGTTGGCGGAGGAAGAAAAGGAGACTGATAAGAATGAAGATCGATGAGTTTAAGGGATACTTTGAAACGGAATACAGAGGGATAAGCTCCCGGGGTACATATCTGCATATCATTGCGAAGCGGGCATTCCCTAACGCCAAAGTCGATTCTATCAGGGAGATAACTTCGAGATCGCCGATATATAAAGACTTGGCTTTGGCCGGCGGAGTATATTCGGTGATCATAAGTCTTGAATGCACAGATCATGATAAGGCCGAGATAGAAGCGTATATCTTATCGCTCCTCGAAGAACTTAATGATAATGTCGCCAACATAGGAAAGATAATAATCGATGACAGCGAGATGCATGAAGAAGAAAAAGCTGCGGAAGAGGAATTCCGGCAGCTGCTCGAAAGCGTGCGGATCAAGATGGAAAACGAACCGAAACCTGACTTAGACACCCAATTTGGAATAGATAAACTCGGTCTGAACTATAATGCTCATTTAGTTGAATTATATAATGAATGCTTTTTATTCAATATCAGGTTTCCGTCAGGAGCAGACGAGGAAGAACTTCAGGCAGTAAAAGACGTGATAGAAAGATTCGATTTTCAACTCGAAGACACGGATCATGTCAAATACATAGAGTATATGCTTGATAATGGGGAGGTTTTAGTAAATCTTGATCGCGGAGGTATGGATCCTCAAAAAGAGAAAAAAGTATTCCGGGGGATCCTTCTGGCGCTGAACGGTATTAAAGACCTTGCCGTTAAGGATATCTCGCAGGTAGTGATAAACGACTTTTGAATAGCTGTAGAAAAGGCGGAGGTCACACTTATATTGTCAATGGGGATATCAAGTTTATCGAGCTGATAACGGAGTATATTCAGGGAGAATAAAGGGTGTGGTCGGCGCCTGTCCCTGATTCCTTGCAAAAACCGCATTTTTTGTGTACCAAACCAGGGACAGAGGCGGGGTTGTCCCTGATTTATGTAAAATTACAGGCTTTTTATGTACCAAGGTAGGGACAGCCGGTATATGTCTGACGATCGCAGGGCTGATGCGATGACTTCAAAGTTGCACGGGGCAGGATATTATTGTTATATTAGACATGCAGGATTTGGTTTTTTGATCGGCGGGGAAGGTGTCAAATGGCAGAATTATACAGCTATACTTGCGCCACATGCGGCGGAGTCCTGAATATCGACAGTGATCAGGAGTTGCTTGATTGTCCTTTTTGCGGAACGCAGCTCGATCTGGTTGCTTATCACAGAAAAGATATCCTGGATCAGGCGGGATTATGCCTGAAGCGGCTGGAATATAAGTCCGCTTATGAAAGATACAAGGATCTCTACGATAAGGATCCCGAAGATCTCGAAGCTGTCCGCGGCCTGATCCTCTGTGCCGGAGAGATCCCGGTCAAAGAAGATCTGACAGATCCTCAAAAGCTTATCAGACATGATCTCGAGAGAGCGATCGCGGCTCTCGGTAAGCTTACGAAGGACGGTTCGGGACATCCTTACTGGGGGAAGCTTGATACTGTATTAAGGCTCTCTGTCGATCTTCGCGACCTCACGAAAGAAAAAGATAAGAATGAACGGCTGACCGGCAACCGGATCAAAGATCTCGGGAATAACGGTGATTCGCTTTTCGACCGCAGATTCAAAGAGATCGCGGCGAGTGGCGCGAAGAATTCCGATTCAATAAACAAGCTTATAAAGGAGACGGAAGAGAAGCTCTATGCCGCCTGTAAAGAACTGAAGAAACTGGAACCTGCAGCTGCTGAACCCGTGACATATTCTGCGGAACTGAACAAGACCAAGACCGGTCCGGATACCGGATCCGTTTCCGATATCATCTGTCTCAAGTGCGGCGGACAGCTGGTTATGGATTTGAAAAGAAGCCTTTGCGAATGCAGATCCTGCGGCGCGGCTTACGGCACGTCCCTGTTTTTCGGCCACCCGGATAAAAAGGCCAAGGAGGCTCTGGTAAAGCAGGATTTCAGCGAAGCGGATCAGAGATATTCATATATGCTCATGCTCGATCCTCATGATTTTGAAGCGCTCCGCGGCCGGGTGCTCTGCGCAGCCAAATGGACCAGTCCGAAGGCCGACCCCGGGATCTCGAGCTTCTGGGTAAACAATCTCCGCTCGCGCATTGAGTACGCTCTCGAAAAAGCTTCCGATAAGGATAAGCCGTATTTTGAGAAGTACCTCGAGATGACGGATGCGTACAGAAACGTCCTTTCGTATGACAACAGGCTCAAGCCCCTCAGAAGGCAGCATAAGGAACTGGTCTGTAAGAGGGAGAATATAGTCGTTGACTATGATCCCGATGAAGAAGAACACACCAGGCCCCTTTATGCCCGCGATACCATCTCCGGTACGATCGCAGACATCGAAAAGAAGATAAGCAAATACGAATTCGACCGGAATAGGCACATGAAAACAGTGCAGGATATATGCAGCCAGATAAAGGAGATGGATACCAAATGGCTGGCGGCAAAGGCCGGGGGGCAGAAGGATCAATAAATGATACTGTTAGTCGCAGATCATGCTTAAGAAGATCATTGAATTCCTTAATAATCAGGATTATCTAAAAGAGCATCTTCTTTAAAAAGATAAGAGATAAGTATCGGATCAAGACATTCTTTGCTATACTGGAAGTGTAGTGAATGTATTGGTCTGCGACCGTCTCTGACGGGAGAGTGTAAACGAGGTAGCCCGTATGAAGAAGCAATTACCGGCACTGTTTCTCGCAATGATACTGGTATGCAGTATTGGTCTGACAGGATGCAATAAGAACAAGGAAACGGAAACAGAGCCCGGTCTCTCCGTTGTTGTGCCCGGAGAAACATACATGAACTATCTGACGGATCAGTCTTTCTATGTGATGCGCATCGGTGATGACTATGTACGTCTCCCCGGCACGGGCTATATAGTGTTGGAAGACGCGGACGGAGAACTCCCGAATCTGGATGACGGACAGTTTGCCTACATCACGGCCAACGTGAAAGACATCTACAGCGATTTTGGCATTGTTCCCTCTCACACGTATTACATCACCTCCATCTCCTCTGCTGAGTATCTGAGTTACGAAGAAATCGACGAACGCTGCGATATCCCGGAATTGGGCACCACCGGATATTACAGTCTCTTCCGCTACACGAAAGATGATGAACTGTATCTTCTGGTACTGCATGACAATGTCTTCGCTTATACGGACGATGGTCTTTTTGCGGAATACGAGCGCCCTGACCGCGGCGATCCCTTCGAGCCGTTCCTGAATGATATGGGGGAATAAGATCCACTCGCATTCGATCGTACCTGTCGGCATAACACTTCATTTTTTGAACTACCCACCGGATTTGGAGGGTAGTTTTACTTTTTCGGACATACGAAGTCACTTCGCCCGGAACTATACTGCCGGTATAAAAACCCATATCCGTATTCGATAGTCAGTGTATTCATTTCCCCAAAGGCCTTTTATACAATCAAGGCAAAAGAAACTATATCGACAGTAAAGGTAATAAGGGGAGGTCTTAAAGACATGATGAAAAGGGTTGGGGCAGTGATCCTTGCAGTTATTTCAATATTTTCCTGGGTGGGAGCGAGCTACATAGTTGAAAAAAACAGTATGAAGCATTATTACAGCGACAGCTATCCGTTTGAGTACCGTGATCTTGTACCGGTCGAGGAGATAACGGGTATCTATACGGAAGCAACGCTCAAGCCGGACTGCTATATAAATATGGGGTATGAATGTCCCACTGATGGCAACGGTCCATGGATACGAAATGCTTTTATCGCCGCTGCGGTCCTTAATACAGAAACCGGTGAGACGATCCCTCCGACGCCTTCTGCATCAGACATATCGCGTTTGCGGATAATCGATGTGTATGGGGATCAATGTACTATCGTGTATTTTGTTGATCATGACGATCACTCAAATCGGTACATAACCTATGATTATCCCCTCTCAAATCTTGAATATAACGAGGCGAAAGTAGCTTGGGCGGATAACGGCAGGAAAACGGAGCTTTATGGAACCAGGTTCAGCCTGGTGTTGAGTGAACAGAAGTTGAGGGAACAGAAAAATGGAAACGGCTTGGTTATATTGGCGGAATTCTATTTCCCTGCAGCAACAGCACTTGGGGCGATCATATTGTTCATTTCAATAAAAAAGGAAAACACAAGAAAATGTCGGGCGCGGCGTAATATCTCAAGGAGTATTCAATAAGCATTTGTCCGTGAAGATAATATAAGCGATAATAAGAAAACGAGAAAACAGTTTTCTTTGCCGGATAAGGTATCCGATTATCGGAGCTTAAATGCGTTTGGGATGAAGGCAGTGGATATCACGTTGTTGACCCGCAAGGAGAGCCGAAGGCTTCTTTACCTGCACTTCCCCAAAATGGTACAATGATATGTGGAACCGGCAAATGCCGGATGGGATCAAGGGATTTATATATATGGGCAGGTGAATACTATGAACAGTAATCGTGCAGTTGGCGTTATCATGCTTTTGGGATCTTTGTTTTTTCTGTGTCTCGGAGTCTACGTGACTTTTTTCACGCACACCGGTTATGAAGAGACGACGGCGACTATCACAAGGATAGAATCAACAAGACACGGAAATAAGCGTACACATACTGATTATGTTACGTATGAAGTCAACGGTGTAACTTATGAGGGCATTCTCAATGTGCACCAGAGTAATTACAGGGAAGGCAAGGAGATAAAGATTTATTACGATCCTTCCGATCCTTCAAGGTTATCGGGCGATTCGGGAAGCCTCGGCTATTTTATAATGGGCATAAGCGGATTTAGCGGCGTTTTTTCTCTTGCGATGATATTCGGAAAAGGCAGGAAAGGTCAATATGCTTAAACAATCGACAGGTGTTGCGGTCCTTCTGATCTTCGGTCTTGCTTTCTCGGCTATAGGCGCCTACCTGCTCTTCTTTTTTCACAAAGGTTATGAAGGGGAGACAGAGGCTGTCATTACGAGGATCGTTGTTGAGCAAAGCACCAAGGATGATTATAAACACACCGCCTATGTATCTTATGAGGTGGACGGGGTTTCCTATAACGATATCAGGAGCGACTACTATCAGAGCAGTTACGTTGTCGGTAAGAAGATAAAGATCTATTATGACCTGAATGATCCTACCGACTTCCGAGCCGATACGTCATTCGGCGGATATATCGCCTGCGGAGTCGGCGTGATCATTTTCATCATTACCGGAGTTACACACTTCCGGAGCAGGAAAGAATATCGAAAGACCGGAAAAAAGGCCTTTTCACCCGGATAACGGGGAAAATTCAGCGCGTTTTTCGGGGGTCGTAGAGTTTGTCAGGTTTGCCGGGGCTTTTTAACGTGATACGATAGGCTATAGTGTCAGGTTCTCGCGGAAGCTTTGAGGGATAGGACTATGGACAAGCTGATCAAAAGGTCGTTATGTATTCTCCTTATAGTGTTATTTTCATTTCCGGTGACCAGATGCATGGAGAAAAGAGCCTATGAGAAAGGCTTCCGGAATCTAGAGGAATATGTCTACACCGAGCTGGATCATTTTATCGAAATAGCGGGAGTGAATATAGACACACGGGACAAGACGGTGTATTATCTGGCGTTCCTGTCCGAGGATTATACTCCCGCGCCGGATCATCCGGAGTACCAGATCGCTGACAAGTTCATGTACATGTTCAATACCTATTCGGAGGAACACCCCGGAGAGCTTCCGGGGGAGGATTATAAGATCTGCGTAGATATCTATGACAGACAGGGGGGCTTCTGGACAGGCGTTGCGAAGATCACTAATTACGTATACGAAGAAGAAGGTTTTGATGAGATCGGAGAACCGCTGGAGATCATGCCCCGGCTGTGCGCTGTAAAGTTTTTTGTTCCGGTTGAATACGGGAAGCTCCTGTGTAAAGACGATATAATCTATCTGGACGTCTGGAGACAGGTCGGCATGGAAGTCGGAATATCGGTAGATCATCTCCGGGAGCTGTTGGGTCAGTTTGAAAACCTCCGGTATGTCCGTATCGTTTCCCCCGATCCCGAGGGCGAAGTGTGGACGATGCTCGATACGTATTATCCGGATCTGATAAGGCTGTAAGGTCATTAATACGCTTTGATTTCGGGATAATTATGGTATATTATGCCGGAGAATATTTCTGTCAAAAAATATCTGAAAAATTTTTTCTTAACCACCCAACATTTAGCATCAGCTGTTCGTTAAGTAAGTAGATGCGGGTAGAAAGGGGCAAAGTCAAATGACCGACAATGAACTCGAAAAGATCTATAACGAAGCCTACAGGGCGGTATACTGGACGGCAATGTCTTTCCTTAAGAATGAGGCAGATGCCGAAGATATCGTTCAGGATTCATTCATCTCTTTCATTAAGAATTATTCTGAGATGGATGATACCGGTAAGGCTACCGCGTTATTAAAAAAGATCGCCGCCAACAAATGTCTTGATCGTATCAAGCTCACGAAAACGGACATAGCGGATGAAGAGTTCTTTGAGAACATTGAAGCTGTTCCTGAAGATTTCCTTCCGGATTCGATCATTGAATCATCCGAGATGCGTAAGATCATCATGGATATCATTGAAAATTCGTTATCCGAAGATATCAGACGTACGCTTATCCTGTTCTATTTTGACGAGATGAGCACGAAGGAGATCGCAGAAGCACTCGGTGTACCCGAAGGAACGGTTCGTTGGCGTCTCAACTTTGCCAGAAATAAGATCAAGAAGGAGGTTGAGAAATATGAAAAAGATAATGATACGAAGTTGTTCGGTATGGCTGCTCTGCCGTTCCTGAGCAAGCTTTTCATAAAAGAAGCAGAGCAGGTGCCTTTCAAGGCAATGCCCGCTTCATTTATAAAGATCCTGTCCGCATCTACGAAGGCTCCCGCCAAAGGAGCCGCCACAAAGATCGCTGCATCAGCAGCAAAGAAAGGAACAGGGATAATAATGAATAAATTCTTAATCGGCAGTGTAATCGGAGTTATTGCAGTCGGAACTATTGCAGGAACGACTATTGTAGTATTAAACAAGAACGGGGATACGGCTCCGACAAAAGTTGAACGCGAATATGTTGATGAAAATGAGGACGATGATGATCGTGAGGACGTCGTCGATCGCGAGGAGATTATCGATCGTGAAGATGACGAGGATCAGGGTAACGGTGTCGTAACAGACAAGCCTGAAACAGAGGATGAGGCGCTCCCCGAGGGAGTTCTTACGAGCGAGCAGATGGCAAACTTCGAGGCAGAACCTCCTGCCGAGTGGCTGGAGGGGGAGTATGTGGACTGCTATTCATGTCCTGAGTTCACGCTTTCCGCAAAGAGGTTTTATGTTACGTATACGTTCTCGCATTATTATTATACAGCGCCGGTATTGATCTGGAAGCTTGATAACCTGACAGACAGCTGTCTTGCAGTCGGCAGTGACGGTTTTCAGACGGAATTCGGCGATACAAGTGGTCTCAACGACTCATTCCATTTTGAGATCGGTCCGCATGAAACCCAGTATTCTGTTCACAGGATCGCTTCCGGTGAAAGCGTATCACCTGACGGTATCAATATCTATTCGTATATCGACTACGTATCAACGGATTTTAACGCATATTATTGCAGTTATGATGATGACGGAAGATTCCATCTTGGAGACAGATTTTTGCAAAACGAGCAGTTGTACGTTGACTTCACAGCCATCAATCCTGATGCCTGATATCGGATAATATCCGTTTTCCGATACATCACAGTAAATAGAATTTTTGAGCAATAGTAATATTGTCAGCTTTAATATGGAGGAAAATCATGAAAAGATACAGACATTTGTCAGTAAGCATACTGATGATGGTATTTATCGTAAGCTTCGTTTCTTTTGCCGCCAATGCCGCGACAACATTCATGTCGGGGAATCTCAAGTATTCCGTCTTATCTGCGACCGACAGGACAGTGCGCGTAGACGGCTTTGATACCGTTCCGACTTCCGATACGGCATTATCCATTCCGGCTACCGTTACTTCAGGCGGAGTAACCTATACCGTAACCCAGATCAAGACCGCTGCTTTCCGTAACGTTAATGCCATTACGAGCGTTACCATCGGAAGGAATATAGAGACTGTCGGAAATAACGCTTTCAGGAACTGTGACGGGCTTCGATCAGTAAATAACGATTCCAACACATTGCTTACTGAGGTGCCGGAAGGTTGCTTTAACGACTGCGATAACCTGACCACAGTCGTTCTCCCGGGAAGTCTTACAACGATCGGGGGCTCTAATGTGGGAGCTTTCGAAAGCTGTGACCGTCTTACGACCGTAAACTTCGATCAGCTCACATCACTTCAGACTATAGGTAACAGTGCATTCAAAGAATGCTCTGCACTTACGGGATTAACTCTTCCGGACACTCTGACGACAATAGGTGATAACGCTTTCGCGGATTGTGCCGGGATCACTCATGTCAATATCCCCAATTCACTGACTTCTATGGGAGGTTATGCTTTCCGTAACTGTGACGGGCTTCAGACCATTAGTAGCGGCAGCTCATGTGCACTTACTAATTTGCCTTCAGGCTGTTTCTTCGGCTGTGACAGCCTTACCGCCGCACAGCTTCCCGCGAGCCTTGAGTCTATTGACGGATCTCTTTTCGGAGTGTTTGCGTACTGTTATCAACTTGCTGACGTGAACTTTTCCGAACTTACTTCGCTGAGAACGATCGGCGGTTACGCATTTTATAACTGTCGTTCTCTGTCGAGGATAGAACTGCCTGCTTCCCTGGAGACCATAGGGAACATGACTTTCTCCGGATGTGATTCCCTTACTGAGGTCATACTTCCCAGATCTTCCGCTCCGACTGTCGATACGTTTTCATTTGACAGGTTTACCGTAACCGTTTATGTTCCGCTCGGAGCTACAGGCTATGAAGAGAACAAGTGGGAGGACTATCATGTAGTATACGGTGACGGTTCGACTGTCACCAATACTCCTCCTCCGATGCCTACAGTGACCCTTTCAGGTTCTACCGAGATCGGTGGTTCTACTGAGAGCGGTTCTGCCGAGACCGGTGCTGCCGGCTTTGTTGAGAGACTTTATACGGTTGCTCTCGGCAGGTCATCGGATCCTAACGGTCAGGCCGCATGGACCAATACGCTCACATCAGGTGAGAACACGGGAGCTGATGTGGCAAGAGGTTTTCTTTACAGTTCCGAGTTCCTGAACAGGGATGTATCCGATGAAGACTTTGTACGCGTACTGTACCGTACATTCTTTGACCGTGAAGGCGAGGAGGCCGGAGTTAATTCCTGGGTAGCAGCTCTTGCCGGCGGCGCGAGCAAGGAAGATGTCATCGAGGGCTTCATCAACTCCACCGAGTGGGCCAACCTTTGCCTGAGATACGGTATCCCTTCGGGTGGTGCGGGCGTACCCAACATCGAGGTGGAGCCGAACCAGCAGACGATCGACTTTTGCACAAGGCTTTATACCACATGCCTTAACCGTGACGCCGATCCCGACGGACTCATGGCCTGGGCCCGCCAGCTCGCCAACCGTAGGGATTCGGGAAGCGGCGCGGCAAGAGGATTCTTCTTCAGTAACGAGTTTATCAATCAGAACGTAAGTAACGGCGAGTATGTCATCCGCCTTTACAGGACGTTCATGGGCCGTGAGCCTGACGAGAGCGGTTATAACGCCTGGGTAGCCCAGCTTAACGAAGGCGTATCCAGAGATACTGTCTTCGAAGGCTTTGCACAGTCGCCCGAGTTCACGAGGATCTGTGCCGGCTACGGCATCGTCAGATAACATCCCGGTATCAGCATAATAGTATTAACGAACCCCCGTCGGGCACATATGATGCTCGCGGGGGTTCTTGTATCCGTACTTTTCATATACAATAGAACAAGGTAATCTGCCCGGGCCTGGAAGAGATAAGAAGTAACAGCGGAGGGATCGTGGAATGAAATTTAATTCGTTGATACCTGAACTGACGGTGGATGATATCGGGAGAACAAAGGATTTCTATATAAACAAGCCGGGTTTTAATATCGAATACGAGAGACCCGAGAACATTTGACAGGGGTAAGACATGATACTCATCTTTGATTATTTCGAGACACTCCTTAACAGCAGGAGCATTGACTTTAACCGTGGCCTCAGACCGTTCTGGGAAAGCTATTACAAAGACAAATGCGAATTTGAGGATATGAAGGCGTACGGAGAGGAGTTGTTCAAGGTGCTCCTTTCAAAACACGAAGCCGGCGAGGAATACCCCTTCGTAAAAGAAGAACTGCCCCTTTTCGCTCAGAGATTCGGAGGGGACAAGTTGTCGATGGACGCGAAGGAAGAAGCGGATTTCCTGATGTTGTGCAATGACTTTGAACTGGATCCGGGGATAGAGAGACTTCTTGCTGAATGCGGCAGGAAGAACATATCCATGTATGTGTTGTCGAACAGCGGCTTTCGCGCAGAAGCCCTTACAGAGATCCTTAACAGGTTTGGAATAGGGAAATACTTCAAAAGACTATGGTCAAGCGCGGATTACGGAAGGATCAAGCCGTGTAAAGAGTTCTTTGAACTGGCAGTTCAGACGGCCTTGAACGATAATCCTTCCGAAGACCGGGAAAACATCATCTTTATCGGTGACATGTATGAGACAGACGTGATCGGCGCCAAAAATGCGGGTATAAAGTCAGCCTGGTTCAACAAAAAAGGGGAATGCGCTCCCGAAGGATCGGCTTCCTGGATCTTCACATCGGCAGACCGGCTGACAGATATGATCTTTAGGATCTGAAGTTCCTGGTATGATGAAAAAAGATAAACAAGCGAGGTATGAAAGATGGATTTCAGAAGAATAGATGAAGTTGACGAATCAACGGGAGAATTTATCAATAGGGAATTCTCGGAATACGGCATTAAGAACGGGATCGATCTTAACTATGATGAATTCTGTTTTGTCGCGGAAGATGCCGGAAAGATCATTGGTGTCATAACCGGCAGAGCATATTATAACGAGGTCCATATCGGCGATCTGATCGTTTCCGGGACCTGCAGAAGATCAGGGGTCGGAACTGAACTGGTCCGTGCAGTTGAAGAAGCATATAAAGACAAAGGCTATGACAGGATCACACTTACGACATTCGGTTTCCAGGCTCCGGAGTTTTATAAGAAACTGGGTTATGAAACAGAATTCATCCGCGAGGACAAAGATCCCAAGTTAAGAAAGTTTTTCCTGATAAAAGAGCTTTAAGTCCTTCCTTTGTTGTTTCCGGATCCGTTCGGTTAAAGAGGAGATATAGTGTAAAACATAAACGATTATATGATTACAAGACACGACTATGATTTGGGTAGATATGTGCTTTCCTGGGATTGGGATCCCGATGAACAAAATGCCGGAAATCTTAAAGAGAACAATCTATATATAGACGGCATCTGGAATATGCGAGATACCGTTACAGCTAAGCGACCCGATACATGTGTAGGCCTTCAGATAATCGATGACAAGACTTTCAGTTTCACCACATTTTTGGGAATGAAATATGTGATGACTGTCGTTGGAGGAAGAGTGGATCTGATATCGAAGATGTGTGTGAAGTAGCGGGAGCCCCTTTTATACATTTGCATATATCCGGTGGCATATCAAATGGTAGAATAATACCGTGGACCGGAAGTGAAGAATAATATTACTTAAAGAGGTGTTTATGAAGCGTGAATTAGGGATCGCAAGATGCGGACTGGCATGCTGCCTTTGCTCGGAGAATGTTGTCTGCAAGGGTTGCAAAAGGGACGGCTTTAAGGAACTGTCATGGTGTAAGGATGCCGAATGGTGCGAAGTCAGGAAATGCGGCATCGCCAAGGGTCTGAACGGATGTTATGAATGTGAGCCGGCGGACTGCCGCAAAGGTCTCTATGCTGACAAGATCAAGGCACGTGCTTTCGCTGAATATGCTCACAGATACGGGATAGAGGATCTGCTGGATTGCCTGGAACGTAATGAGAAGGCCGGTATCGTTTATCACCGTGAAGGCATCATGGGTGATTATGACGACTTTGATGATCTAGAGGATTTGATCCGGTTCATCAGGACCGGCCAAAGATAATACCCGGATAACAAAAGACCAACAGGCACTCCTCGAGGAGCGTGACAAAATGTGCGACTGGACGGACAGGCCGAATAAATTGCCAATTCTTGAAGCGATCAGGTAATTGTTGGAAGTGATGTCTGCCGCCTGCATGTTTTTTGACAGATCAGTTCATTCGAATATTATCACATCTTTGTGTGTCTTAATTACAAATGCAATTAATTAGGAGACTGAAAAAGATGAATAATAATATTAATGCTGCACCTGCAAAAAGCAATGGCCTTACGATCTATTCGATCATATGTCTTGTGGTCCTTTACGGCGGATTGGCCTGCTCATATATATTCTGGAAGAACTGTGTAGATGACCAGTTCGGACTGTTCATCCCTTTTACCGTGCTGTTCCTTATTCTTTTGAATATCATCTTCAAGATCCCTTCGATCGTTGACGTGATCCTTCTGGGCGCAGCCACCTACCGTTTCTCCAGATCCGGAGATACTGCGGGGAGAAAAACATCAATATTATTCATGACTGTCATAGTAGTCTCTGATCTGATCTGTATATGCGCAGAGTTCGTGATGTTCATTTCCACACGCGGCAGCAGCCTGGGGTGACTGCGTTCAGATAATTATCTGCTGTTATGAGCGATGGAGCGTAATACGGTGAAAACAGAAGAGTATAATGGTACATAGAAAAACACAGGAGGCAGATTATGGCAGCGATTGCAGGAAACTGGAACTATACTGATTCAATGGGAATGAGCCACACGGTTACCCTCGAAAAAAACAAGGTCAGCATCGACGGAAGCGATCCAGTCAAGATCAGTAAATACAGATCAAAAGAGAGTAATATGATCGTTTCTGTATATCAGATCCCCAACGACCAGGGAGACGATCTTAAGCTCTGCATCAAGGGAAAGGAACCGGTGCTCGCAAGAAACGGCATTAACGTTGCTACAGGTGAGAAGTATGCCCCGGAAAAGATGCCCGGATGGATATGGGTCTTTTATATCCTTTTTATTGCCGAATTCTTCCTTGTAATGGGAGGCGCTTTGGGTGGAGTCTTTAACGGAAGCGGAGCATTTGTCTGTTCGGCTGTTGCTGTAAACAAGAAGATGAACGGGGTCGCCAGATTCTTTGTATGCCTGGGGGTATTCATTGCTTTTTCCGTTTTGGAGGTCATACTTGCTATCGCGATCAACGGTGCTCTCAATGGAATGTTCGGGTAATGCCCTGAATGGAAAATGAGGTCGCTTCAGATCTGAATGATGCCGGGATCAACGGATACGGTAAGAGATAGAGAGCAAGGAGAAAAGAATGGTACTGTTAGTCGTAGATACACAAAAGGGATGTTTTGACGAGAGGCTGTATGCGTTTGAAACTGTAAGAGATAACATAAAGCTCTTGATCGCGGAAGCGAGAGAGAATAACGTTGAGGTCATATACGTCCAGCATGACGACGGCCCGGGTGAGGATCTGGATAAGGCCACCGACAGATATGAGATATATGAGGATTTTGCGCCCGTAAAAGGCGAGCGGAGGTTTGAGAAGAATGTGAACAGCGCTTTTCATCCCATGACCGGATTAACGGAATATCTGAACTCCAAGGGTGAAAAGGATATCATAACGATAGGTGTATCAACCGACTATTGTATGGATGCCACTATCAAGAGCGGGTTCGAAAAGGGATTCAGATTATTTGTCCCGGAATACACAAACTCCACCTATGACAATCCTTATTTCGATAAGGAAACAGCCTACAGATATTATAATGAATTCATGTGGGGATCGCGTTATGCGAAGGTGATCACCCTCGAACAGGCGGTCCGGCTCTTACGCTTCGAAATAACAGCAGATAGTTTCTGAGCCTTCTATATGCGGCTTTTCGCCGATGTTAACATCCGTTGCTTGCGGCAACGGGCCCTTTGACCGTAGGATCGGGTCATCACAGATTTGGAGGCACATATCATGCTTAACGAAAACATAAAACGACTCAGAAAGTCAAAGGGACTGTCGCAGGAAGAACTCGCTATAAAGCTGAATGTTGTGAGACAGACAGTTTCAAAATGGGAAAACGGGCTGTCGGTTCCGGATTCTGAGATGCTCCTGTCGCTGGCTGATATACTGGATACTAACGTAAGCGAACTGCTCGGGGAATCCGTAGCGGAAGCTCCTTCTGATGACATGAAAACGATCTCAGAGAAACTGGAAGTGATCAATCTGCAGCTGGCCAGACAAAGCATGTCAAAGGTCAGGACGGTCAGATGGATACTTATTTCCATATGTATTTTGATCATAGCGGTCTTCGCGGTTCTTCTACTTATAAACGGATCCTATATGGATTGGGACTTCAACGATCCCGAGTCCGCGATCGCGGGGACATTCCTGCACGGCTTTGAATTTATCTTTGTGAGAACGGCGCCTTTTGCCTTTCTTGCTTCCGTTATCGGGATCATAATGACTTACAGAAAGAAATGATCGACAGAGCCCCCCAGCTGTACTTTGAATTGTTTTAGTTCCCTGCTAATACAACGAAAATCAAAAAAATCGCGTTTTTCGTTGTAAGTTGGGTAAGAAAACTTCAGATTTCGTTGTCGGTCGGTCGCAAAAATCCCCCATTTCGTTGCAATCAGGGTCTGAAAATCCAGGATTTGGTTGTTATAACGTGACAGGCCCTGTGATCCGTTCTATATTTCCCCTGATCGATCTATAAGCCGGCAAAGACTGTATTCCCTTTGAAAAATGCCGGACGCGGATATATAATAGTCTCTCGCATGGAGCATAGTTTGGCGGACAATACACCCGGACAGGTCGAAACGGAAAAAGATGATCATGAATATAGAATATGTTGTAAGTGAAGATAAGGAATTCTGGTATAAACTTGATAAGCATTTGCCTGTCGCTGAATTTGAGAAGAAGGTTCGCGATAAACAGGGATATGTTATCTTCGAAGACGGAAAGCCTGTCGGATTATTAAGATATAACCTGTTCTGGGATAACACTCCGTTTTGCACCATGCTCTATATTGACGGTTCCGAACAGAGAAAAGGTTATGGCAGAGCTCTTATGCATTTCTGGGAAGAAGATATGAGAAAACAGGGCTATGGAATGGTAATGACATCGACTCAGGTGGATGAGGATTCACAGCACTTTTACAGAAAGATCGGTTATAAAGAGTGCGGCGGTTTTACCATGGATATACCCGGATTCGAACAACCTATGGAAATGATCATGAGTAAGCCGCTGTGAAGCGGATGAAGATACGGGATCCCGGATAAGAGATGGAAGAAAAAGGAAACAGGAAGACCGGAATAGCATTGATCATTCTTGCCGCATGTTTTTGGGGCAGCATGGGTATCTTCGTCAGAAGGCTCGGGAGCTTCGGTTTCAGTTCGATCCAGATCGTATCGATACGCCTCACGATCGCCGCAGTGATATTTTGTATCATGTTGCTTATAAAAGACAGGAGCGGATTCAGGATATCTGCCCGGGATATTTCGTGCTTTCTGGGACTGGGATTAGGAAGCATCCTGTTTTTCACGGTCTGCTACTTTTCGGCGATAGCCATCATGTCCCTGTCAACGGCGGCGATCCTTCTTTATACATCGCCTATATGGATCATGCTGATGTCGATGCTGTTCTTTCACGAAAAGATGACCCGCAGGAAGTTATTGGCATTGATCCTTGCCTTCGGTGGCTGCGTGCTCGTTTCAGGGATCTCCGGTAACGGTATAACGGCAGTTGGTCTTCTTCTGGGGCTGGGATCCGGAATAGGTTACGGGCTTTACAGTATCCTGGCAACGTTAGCGCTGAGAAAGTATTCGCCTTATACGGTCACTACATATACATTTGTTATCGCGGCTATAGGGTCCTGGGTGATATGCCGGCCTTCGGATATGATATCAAGGTTCGAGGGGGCGGATAGTTTGGCAGGTTTGCTATTACTTTGTGTTCTGACTGCCGTTGTTACCGCGGTGATACCGTTTATGTCTTACACGATCGGATTACGTACGGTCGAAGCCGGAAG
>JAFZWN010000084.1 GCA_017617295.1 Clostridiales bacterium
CCCCAGGGCTTCGCAGTCATGTCCGAGATCGGTAAGGACGTCGGCGCAGATATCAAGACTCTTGATTCTATCGACAAGTACCTTAACTGCGAGTTCGGTCTCGTTCTCAATAACCCCGCTTTCACGAAGTACTATATCCAGTACGGTGAGATCTCCACATATCCCGGCGGATATAAGGAGAACGCAGGTATCTTCACGCACAACAACGCATGGATCATCTGTGCAGAAGCTTATGCGGGAAGAGGAGAGAAGGCTTTCGAGTATTATTCCAAGATCGCTCCCGCATTCACTGAGGAGACATCCGACATCCATAAGACAGAGCCTTATGTATACGGTCAGATGATCGGCGGTAAGGATGCCCAGAACTTCGGTCAGGGCAAGAACTCCTGGCTCACAGGTACGGCTGCCTGGAACATGGTCGCCATCTCCCAGTACATCTTAGGCGTTAAGCCCGAGTTTGACGGTCTCCGCGTAGATCCTTCCATCCCTGCCGCCTGGGACGGCTTCACTGCTTCCCGTCAGTTCAGGGGTGACACATACGAGATCACGATCAAGAATCCCGATCACGTATGCAAGGGCGTCAAGTCCATGACTGTCGACGGTCAGGCCGTAGACGGCTGCATCGTTCCGGTAAGCGGTGACGGAGCTACTCACAAGGTTGAGGTAGTACTCGGCTAAAGCACCACAAAAATGTGATAAAAAACTCCCGAGGATGATATCTTCGGGAGTTTTTTCATGATAATTTCTTGCTATAATAATAGAAGTTATGCTTCAAAAGACATTCGATGGGAGGATTGATCTATGATCATTACAGGCGAGAAAGCCAGAGAACTTAAGGTCCCTGCATCCGCGGCACTTAAGGAGAAATTTAGCAGCATCGGCATCAGGGGTGAAGCAAGCGCCCAGTACATGGATTTCAGAGGCAAAAAGTCAGTTGCCGGCATCTCGGGACTGAAGTTCGAGTCTCCCTTTATAACAGTCCTTCTCGGAAAGGCGGAGCTCTATTCCTTCTTCCGCGGGATCTTCGCAGAAGGAAAGAGCGTCCTGATCGAATACGGCAGCGATATCAAGGCCTATACCGAAAAGGACGGCTCGGTCGAGGAGATTGCCTTAGCCGCTGACCTTAAGGCTTTTATCGCCAAAGAGACAGAGGAAGCCGAGAAATGGGGCGGCGTCCTCGACGAGACCGGTGAACTCATCGCTGATCCTTCCACACCGTCCCCCGGACCCCACTACTATACGAATATGCTGATCGGTAACCGCATCGGCTTTGACAGACCTCTTCAGAGCACACCCAAGAGTGCCGTCGACGTAATGGGCGGCGGATGCTTCAGGGCACATACCGATACTCAGGTCCTCGCCACACGCTGGGACTATCTCCCTGAAGAGAACGGCTTCCCGGCCAACCGCCAGTTCTATATCACCGAGAACGGAAGGCAGATCTTCTGGTCCGGCGCCGCAGTAGACGATAACCTCGCCAAGGTAAGGACAGTCCACTCCCAGAACAGGACAACGATCTCTTACGAGCTCAAGGACGGTCTCAAGATCAAGAGAACGATCTTCATCCTTCCCCAGGATAAGGGAATGCCCCTTGCCTGCGAGGCACAGATGATCGAGATCGAGAATACCTCTTCCGCTGACCGTGACCTTCGTATCGTCTACACGGGTATGTTCGGTACATCCGAGACACATGCTCTCCGTGAGGACGTTATCTTTACGACAGTTATCGCCCAGTCCGAAGTCTTCTTCGACGACAGTGGCGAGATCAAGGCCATAAGCATCAACCCCAATCCCAAGTGGACAAAGGGCAACATCAGGTTCAACACACTGCTCGTTCATACAGATGACGGCGTTAAGTTCCCCGATGAATACTGCTGCCGCTATGCGGATCTGGTCGGTAACGGAACCCTCAGTAAGCCCGAGTTCGTTGCCTGTCTTATGGACCGTCCTTCCAGAAAGGGTCCCGGTTTCTTCGCTCTTGCCACGCCTTTTACCGTAAAGGCCGGCGGATCCGTAAGAGCCGACGATTTCACTGCTCTTTCATCCGATGCGGTTAATGAGGCTTATGTGGTCGATGAGACGATCAAGGAGGAGATGGCTGCCCTGATCGATAAGTTCTCCGATAAGAATGCGCTTCCCGCAGAACTACAGAAGGTCATCGATTTCACGAAGGACTACGCCAAGTACCTTAAGATCGAGCACGAGGACAAGAACTTCGAGGCTTACGTAAACAACAATCTTCCGTTCCAGGTCTTCTACCAGACATTCGTATCGAGATCTCTCGACTGGACACAGAAGGGCTACAGGGAGATCGGTTTCCGTGAGATCCAGGATATCTTCGCTTCGATGTACTATTTCGCGGGCATGGGCCAGACCGAGTTCGTCAAGAAGCTCCTCCGCGAGTGGGCAGGTAATGTCTTTACCGACGGTTATGCCAACCACAACTTCTACTGGACGGGCAAGGAGCCCGGCTGGTGGTCCGACGATGCGCTCTGGCTCCTTCAGGCTCTCGACCGCTATGTTAAGCTCACGGGCGATTATGACTTCCTGAAGGAAGAGATCACCGTGGCTGTAGCTCCCGGCGAGGAGCCCAAGAAGAGACCTCTTCTTGAGACCATCAAGGCGATCATTACCTACAGTGCCAAGATCTCCGTAGGTAATCACGGCATCCCTCTGATCGACAGGGCAGACTGGAACGACTGCCTGCGCGTTGACCCTGACTGTATCGGAGGCGCTCTGAAGATCGAGCAGTATAAGGAGCAGTTGGCGGCCAAGGGCAAGGCATTCGGCGAAGTTCCCTACGAGTCCGAATATTCCGAGTCCGTAATGAACGGATTCCTTCTGAAGGTTGCCATCGATGCCGCAAAGGGCATGTTCGAGAAGATCGGCGACGCATCTTATGCATCCGAGCTTTCCGAACTTTCCGAAAAGGTTAAGTCCGACCTTCGCGGCAGCGCATGGAAGAATGACTTCTTCGCAAGAGTGCTTTTCAACAGAAAGGATAAGCCCGAGCTTCAGTATCTTGGTGCAGCAGGCGACAACCTCCAGGTCGAGGATGCTCCCGGCTCTTATTTCCTCAATGTATTCTCATGGTCCGTCCTCGCAGACTGCGCAGACGAGACACAGATCTCCACGATGCTCGACTCCATGGACAAGTACCTTAAGTCGCCTTACGGCTTCAGGCTCTGCTCCACTGTCGACTACGCCAAGATTGCACCCAAGATCGACGTTGCCCTCTATTATCCGGGCGACCGTGAGAACGGCGGTGTATTCAAGCATGCCAACATGATGGCTGCAGCCGCAATGCTCAAGGCTTCCAAGTCCGTATCCGACAAGGCACTCGCAGAGCGTCTCGCAGACACGGCTTACTGGGTAATCGACAGGATCCTTCCTTACCGCACATTGAAGTCACCCTTCACCGTTTGCGGTAACCCCAGGTGGTGCACACAGTATAATAACAGCGATTCCGGCGAGAACATCGGACCCACATTGTCCGGTACATCCACATGGCTTCTTCTCTGCCTGTTCTCCTGCTTCGGCGTAGAGTTCACATCTTCGGGCCTTATCGCCGAGCCTCTGCTTAGAAAGACAGACACATCATTGAAGGTAAGCGTCAACAGCGGCGCTGCCATCTATGATATCGAGATCACCAAGCCCGAAGGTTTCTACAGGACCTACGAGGGCGTAACGGTCATCTGCGACGGCGAGACCCTTCCCGACACGACAGTGCCTCTGTTTGCAGACGGTGCCGTTCACAAGGTCGAAGTCAAGTTCTGATCCGAAAGAAGTTTATGAGAGGAAGACCGCCCGGGTTCACTTAAACCGGGCGGTCTTTTTTGTGACTGACATATTTTCCCCAAAATAATGCAGCTGATCTCAGGGAAGCCTTTCTTCTTTCAGCAGTCCGTACCGTGCTCTTTCATGAGTCCATTCCAGGCCGTTCTTTTTGGCTGTAACATAATCCCTGTAACAATCCATATGATCACGTTCAAAACAGTTGCCCAAATCTTTTGCGTTTGAAGCTTTTAACCTCATTTTCTGTTCCTTCGTTTCAGGATCAGGGAAGAAAGACAGATCTAGTTTATCGGGCATTTTTTGCAGGCACTCTTCAGCCTGATCATAGTTCTTTTGATGAATATAGACAAATGCTGCCTGCAAAGGGAATTTATCCTGATTTGAGATAAAATACTGTTCAAGATCACCATATCTGTCGTTAACTTCAGTCAGGAAAACCTTATACCGGTTTTCGATACGTTCAAAAGTCTTTTCCGCAATAACCGCATACGATTCATCTGTCCCGGGAAGAGCGTATTCAATGATCTCCTTAAAAAGGCAGGAAGTAAATGAGACCGAACTGTTTGCCCTTACTTTATCAGAAAATTTAACATCCAGATCAGGATTGACGATAAAAAGATTAAGCTCGTCAAAATACGGACACTTAGCCTGATATTGGATGTGCATGTTCAACTTTTTTGTTTTTTTATCTGCTATTTCACAATAAAACGCATTTAAAAAACAAGACGGACACATTATATACAGATCATGCTCTGGCGATGCCTTAATACCTTTACTTTTGGCTATTTCCTTCATAGCCTGATACATTTTATCTTTTGCCATATGATTATCTGTCCATTATCTGCACATACCGGCTTGCCATTACTTGCTGCGTTCGGCTTTTATCCATCCCATAAAAACTTCCATGGGTGTTTTCTTATTCTTAATGCTGTAATCCTCATAGGAAACAGATGCATCGAACTTACCTGTCCTCACATCATAGTGCATCTTTAATTCGTTGGGGATTTCCGCTTCGAACTCTTTACATACTTTTTCGAGGTTTGAAATATCATTTCTTCCTGCTTCCAGAAGTTCATCATCACTGCATGATGTCGGGATCTGACTTGCGGTAAGGATCTTCCCTTCGGATCTGTAGAAGACATTAAACATCCTCATCGTTTCAGTTCTGTAAACATATGCGAATATCTCCTCAGCTTTGCCCTCGGCATATTCCAGGCACAAAGATATATACTCTGATTGAACTCTCGAGAATGCATCCTCAAAACCCTGTTTCATAATTATTCTCCTTTCTGTCCTCAGACAGCTTTTTATTCCTTGATGACAAACTGCCGATCTTTTGCATCCGGTCTTCCGAAGTTTATTATGAGCGCATGCTTTCCTTTTTCGGCGAGCGGCTCGAGACCGTGTGAGTTCATATTAAGTTGAACGCCTGCTACAGTCATGAACTGTACTTTTGCACGTGTCCTGCCCCTTGAACGTACCTGGACGGCAACGTTCTGAACAGTGGCGTCAGTGACCAGGAACTTTCTTTTTCTGATACATCTCACCCTGCGGATATCTGTCATGATCGCATAAACTGTCGCCGCCATAAGGATCAGCATGACCGCATACACGATGACCGAGCAGATGATCGCGCCTATGTCGTGTTTTTTTGTATTACAGCAGATAACGAAAATGACGGCCGCGACCATCAGAAGAAACAAAAACGTGTTTCCGGCCGTTAATGCCGCTGTCGGCCTTGCATACTTTTCCTTTATATATTCGAATTCGTCTTCGGATGCGTCACGCCATTTTATTTCCGGATGATTATCCATCTTCTGATCTCTTTCCGAGCAAAGTCCTTATTCCCAAATGCTATTCCCCTATGATTGTAGCACGGATAAGTTATAAATGATCGTATAAAATTGCTTCTTATGAACGCCGGCACTGTCCGCCGTCACACCGTCGCTGACTAATCCTGTTGTGATAAAATCCAAATATAGAATTTTAAGAGGAGCTTATTATATGGGAAAGCTTGTTAAGCCTGTAGCGATGGCGCTTGTTGCTTCGTTCGGGATTGGATTCGCAGGATATGCAAACGGCGGGACTGTCCTTGCCGACGGGGGCAAGTCTCAGGATAACACGGGACTTGGAACGGAACTGATAGTTCCGCCGGCAGCACCTTCCGGTATTAACGACAGCTGGAACGGCAGTTACGTATATTATGGAAATTATGAGGGATCCCCGATAAGGTTCCGCGTCCTTGATCCGCAGACGGATATATACGGATCGGATACGATGTTCCTCGACAGCGAAATGGTCCTTTTCCGTCAAAAATACAGCGACTATCTCAATGTCTGGGAAGATTGCGAACTGCGGGGATTTCTGAACGGCAGTTTCTTTAACGGATCGTTCTCTTCATATGAAGGGGGTGCCATTGCCGAAAGTATTTTTACGGGATCGGCGTATGAAGAGGGTTCTATCCTTGCGCATGAGTACGGATCTTCCGTAAGTCTTGACGGAGATAAGGTGTTTATTCTCAGTGCGGCAGATGTGCTGAACACATCCTACGGCTACAGCGATGATTTCGGATGTATCCTTCCGGAAGGCGGCCCCGAGGTATTGGGATGGGAGTGGCACGATGTTTCAAATCACATAAAGTACTACGGAAGCGAGGCTTGCACCTGGTGGCTTCGCGAAGCTAACAGAAGGGACTCCTGGGGCAGCGGCGAGGTCACATCTGACGGAACTCTCGGCGTAACATATTCATCCGGCAGTACAATCGGAGTAGCACCGGCGCTGAATATCGATCTGGGATCAGTCATCTTTTCGACAGCAGTAAGCGGCAACCTGAATGAGGCGGGCACCGGATATAAGCTCACCATATCAGATCCCGAGCTTTCTATAGCAGTCTCTTCGGAGCAGAGGATAGATATTTCAGGAAATACCGTTACGATACCCTGCGAGATAACGGGAGCCGATGCCGCGGACGTAACAAGGACATCGATCCTTATCCTTGATAAGGAATACGGCTCGGACGATAACAATATCATCTATTACGACGCCATGAGCTCAGATGGTGCGTTCGAACTTCCTTCCGGTCTTTCGTTCGGCGGATGGGGAAGCGATTACTATGTATATATCCTGGCGGAGATCACAAGAGGCCAGTATGAGACTGACTACGCGTGTGACCCCGTATGTGTTCCCGCGCCGGACTTTTCGATCACCGTAACGACTGACGGCAACGGAACGGCTTCGGCATCCGCTTCTGATGCAGTCCCGGGAACAACGGTCGATCTTACGGCAGCGCCTTCAACGGGATACCGTTTCAAGGAGTGGCAGGTCATCTCGGGCGGCGTGACCGTTACGGACAACAGCTTTGTCATGGGAGTTTCCGATGTGCAGATCAAGGCTGTTTTCGAAGAGATACCATCTTCCGACAGCAACGAGACGCCGGTAGTACCTTTTGACGGACCGTCTGCACCCACGCCTTCTCCGGCGGCAGAGCGCGGAGTTGCAGGCTTTGTCGAGAGGCTATACACAGTGGCTTTGGGCCGCAGATCCGATCCTGTCGGCAAGCAGGACTGGATCGATGCGATCACCCTTAGAGGGGAGACCGGAGCATCCTGTGCCAGAGGATTCCTTTACAGCCCCGAGTTTTTGAACAAGCAGTGCTCCACTGAAGAATTTGTGACCGTACTCTACAGGACTTTCTTCGACCGCGAGCCCGATCGGGCCGGTTTTAACGCCTGGGTGGAAACACTTAATAACGGCACTTCCAAGGAAGAAGTAATAGAAGGCTTTATCAACTCCACCGAGTGGGCGAACCTCTGCCTGTTCTACGGAATCAGATCGGGAGGCACGGGCATTCCGAGCATCGAGATCGAACCCAATCAGGACACTATAGATTTTGCAACGCGTCTTTACACGACCTGCCTGAACCGCGAGGCAGACAGTAACGGCCTGATGGCCTGGGCCCGTCAGCTTGCCAACCAGCGCGATACCGGAACGGGCGCCGCAAGGGGATTCTTCTTCAGTAATGAGTTCACCGGGCAGAATGTTACGAACGAAGAGTACGTTAACAGGCTATATAGGACCTTCATGGGGCGCGAAGCCGACGAGGCGGGTTTTACCGCCTGGGTGGCGCAGCTTAACGAAGGCGTCTCCCGCGAGGAGGTCTTTGAAGGCTTCGCGCAATCTCCGGAGTTCACCAGGATCTGCGCTTCATACGGTATAGTAAGGTAAGAATATAAGAAGACCGCCCGGGTTCACTTAAACCGGGCGGTCTTTGTTGCATTTGATTTTTTATATTGCGATCGTTCCGGTTCGCGGCTTCCCCCTCATAATGAAGAATACCTCTTTAAATCTGCTGCCGGGTTTTATCGGGGGCGGGCGGATATATTCTTCGCCCGCAATTGAATAAAATGAGATGATAATAGAATAAATCAATTTTAGACCCGTGAGACCCGGTTTTCTTTAGTGCCTGTTATCGGCGAAATGACAATCAAGACGGGTATTTTTAGGTGAATATGTTAGTATACGGTCTTTCGCTGAATCTGATAAAATAACAGAAATTTGTTGAGTTTATTGAGTTCGTAAAAAGAAATATCATAGAGGGGGAACTTTCAATGCAAAAAAGACTTATGAAGTCTTGCGCTGCTTTTTTGGCAGTGCTTACCGGCCTGTCTCTGCTTAAGACGGGAACCGTTTCAGCTGCATCCGTAGAGACGCCGCTTCAGGATGCCGTAGTCGGCGAAGGCGGATCGCTTACCGTGTCGCTCAGTTCCGGAGTGACCAACCTGATGACCGCGACCGACCCTGTCGTCAATTACGGAGATCCTCTGGATTGTGAGATCGACTGGCATCTGCCCGATTCTTTTATCCTTAACGAAAATGATGTTCTGACTTACGAACTTCCGCCGGTCATCAATTTCGATTACAAATCCGGAGACCTGATGGACGGTAATAAAGATCTCGGGGACTATGAGATAAGCGGAAACCGCATTACCATAACGTATACGTCCTACGAATTCTGCCATCAGAGAGAGAGGCAGGGTCATCTGGGATTCAGAGGAAGAGTTACAAATGATCCCGATCCCGCGGGAGATCCCGATACGATCACCGTCTCTTTCCCCGGAGTCCGTGATTTTACCCTTACGGTACAAAGAAGACCTGTAACTGCCCGCCTTTCAGTTGATAAGGACTATCAGATCCTGGATGATACCAATCATATATACAGATTCAGGATCCCGATAACGGCAACGGGTAATCAGACGGATATTACGGTAAGAGACACCATGTGGCCCGGTATGGAGCTCTATAACGGCTCTATCGGCTCTATGCCCGTTATCTACTCGGATTACGGAATGACCACAGAATTTACCGATCATACGCCTTTTGCGATCGAAGCAGGCGACGGAAGGACATTCTCGTGTACGATAAACAATCTTTCCGACGGTCAGACCGTTTATGTTTATTATGATGTTCAGGTCAGAGATGAGATGTATGACCTGACGACAGGAGATGCCTGGGTCAGAAGCCAGGGATATGTTACATCGACAGGATACTATCCGAGCGGATATAACGGTGTGGTTCCCAACAGGGTGACGGTATACAGTACCGAGGCTCCGGATCCCGTAACCAAAGACAGAGACATATACGGAGCGGGCAATCAGTTTATCAAGTGGCATTCCGCTCCTGTCGGAAATGAGCTTTATTACGGATATCTGAGGTGGCAGCTTGTCGTAAACAGGATAGATCCGAGTGTGACCTCCGGTTATATTATTGACACTATTCCCGAAAACAATTCTTTCGACATCTCGAATGTTATCGTCTATGACGGCGACACTTTTACCGGGCGTGATGTTCTGCAGTATCTTGATATAACGACCTCCACAGTATCCGGTCAGACGCAGATCACTTTCAGGTTTAAAGATCCCATGCTTGCCGATCTTAAGACTGCGGGCAAAGGCATGTATATAGAATATGTTACCCATGTTGACCGGCAATCGGTTCCGACGCTGAGATATGAAAATACCGCAACGCTTTATCTGGATAACTCGTCGTACGGTCCTATAACGGCTGATACGAATTATACAAAACCGGACGATGTGTTCAAGACCGGTGAATATTCTCCCGCTACGGCACCTTATGCGGAATATATCGTTATAGTCAATCCTGCTGCGCTTGATCTTGATCCTCAGAGCGACAGGCTTATATTGACCGATACGCCCGGTTCCGCTCTGGATATCGATCTGGGATCCATACTCGTGAACGGAGTTGCTCCTGATCGTTCTGATATCAGTTTTGATCTTAATACGCATCAGGTATCGATAACGCTTGATGATGCCACATATTACAGGATCACATACAGGGCAAGGGTAAATCTCCAGCCCGGTTCCAGGCTGGATTCGACTAACGCGGAGAATACATGTGCTCTCACAGGGGTCATCTCCAATCAGGGTGACGGAACATTTACTATCAACTCGCGTGTATACAACAATGCCGCCACCTCCTCGTCGAGGATCTCATATGTTACTTATAATGTTATAAAGTATGACGCGGATTCCAATTCGACGCTTCTTCCGGGAGCTGTTTTTGAGATCTCCGAGGCAACGCTTAACGGAACTTCCGTAACAGGCACCACGGTCATCTCGTCACAGACGACGGACACTTACGGATTCGCATCTTTTACGGATCTTCTCAGAGGAACATGTTATATGCTGACCGAGACAGAGGCGCCGACGGGATATGAGCGTGATGCTTCTCCGAGATTTGTTATCTTTGCCGAGAATGATGCTCTCACATATCCTTCGAGCGTTACCTATAACGGATCTTCATATCCGGTAACGGTTATCAGTGCCGCCAGATCGTCTTTTGACGATAATATCGGCAATACTCCCGTAAGTACTTCAACGCCCACACCAACGGAACCTGTGAACACACCTGCTGCCTCGACTCCCGCGGTCACCACGCCGGCAGTTACCACACCGGCAGTTACCACCCCTGTGGATTCGGAGAATACGCCTACACCTTCTGTGGCTACGCCGACCGGTTCTTCGTCTGCTTCGACGCCTGTGCCTACAGGAGCTGTTTCAACTCCGGTGCCTTCCGTTGTTGCTACGATAACGCCCGCGCCCGCGACACCGACTCCGGCAGATAATTCTTCTTCGCTTGTCCTGAGTCAGGTAAGAGAACCTTCTCCGACGCCGGCGGATACTTCCACCCCCACGCCGACACCTACGCCGCCTTCTGCGGTAACTTCCTCGAGTCCTGTAGTAAGTACCGGCGAGATATCGGACGCTTATACTTTGTACGGGTTTATCCTGATCTCGGCCGCCTGCTTATTCTCGGCTGTCAGCAGAGTGAGAAGACGCAGGGATTATTCCGGGTCGTGAATAATCCGGTAAGATCTATACGGGTCGGAGATGATCTCCGGCCCGTTTTTTGTTTTCGCAGTGGGGATACTTAAGCTCCTGATGCACATTCAACCTATTTTGAAAAAAGTCGTTTCAGGTTGTATCGAGTCCAGGAGCTGATAACGTGCAATACGTGCTCTCCTGAAAATAGAAAAATTTTTTCAAGATCTTTCGAATATTCCGGTCAAGTTCTGTGTCTTATAGTCAGATGCACCGAAAAGCAGTGCAAAAATTACGGGATAGACGGAGGATAATCCTATGAAAAAGATCTTATTAACAGGAATCACGACATGTATCGCTTTAAGCATGCTCACAGGCTGTGGAGCAGGAGCCGGCAACGGCGGAAGGGAAAGAAGCGGCAGGGAAGCCGGAAGGGATACGGATGTACAGGAGCAGGAAGATGAAGCTGCCGGCAGGGATGCAGACGCACATGAGCATGCAGATACCGGCATCGGCGCTGCCGTTGAAGGCCCTTTGGAAGTCGGCGACACCGTCGAGTTCGGACACTACGAGCAGGATAACGACACATCAAACGGTCCCGAGGAGATCGAATGGGAAGTTCTGGCATGCGAGGACGGTAAGGCGCTCCTTATCTCCAGGTATATCCTTGACGGCCGTCAGTTCGATTCCGAGACGGCGAGCGAAGTCTGCTGGGAGAACAGTGACATCAGGGAGTGGATGAACGGTGAGTTTGTGGAGGAGGCTTTTACGGATGATGAGTATGACGCGATCCTTGATACCGAGCTTTCCACTCATGACCTGAGAACATCCGGCAATGAATACTACACCACGACGGATCGAGTCTTCCTTATGTCTAACGATGACATGATAGAGTACTACGATTACATAGTCTTTAATGAGGACACCAGGCAGGGCGGTACCCCCGATCTGATGTGCGAGGCTACCGAATATGCCCAGAGCCATAATGTCTATAATTTTGTATACAGACGCAATGAAGTGTTTACCATGGATCATCCGATCTCTCTCGACGGCAGGTGCAGTTCCATGTACTGGCTTCGTGACAGCGGCAATTGCTACGCACTCATTATGGGTCTTGGCGGAACGACAGGTGACTGGGACAGGGATCAGTGCAGCTCTGCTCTTCCTTACTACAGAAATATCGACAACGATGAGATGGGAGTCCGTCCCGCGATATGGGTAAGGGTATCGGAGTGATCTTTTATAGATCGTATAACAAACGGAAAAGGAACATGAAAGAGTACCAGGCGGAAAAGCCTTCACCGGCTTTTCCGATCCCGTTGAGTCTGCGGGGATATGCGGCACATACGGGTTCTTAATATATGACAATCTCCTTCTATCCCCAAGATGGTCGTCCGGCTTGTCCGGACGGCCTGTTTTTTAAGGATCTTTCGAATATTTAGATCATGTTTTGTGTCTTATTATCGAGAGCGCTGATAAGGGAGGCGCAAATAAATGGAAAAGGAGAAAAGGATTATGAAGAGGATTATAATTACAGTAATGATAACAGCTATGGCACTTATGCTTCTTACGGGATGCAACGCAGGTCTGACAGAAAAGGCGGTCGAGCGCTATGGTGAGTTCTTCTATGAGAATATAATGGAAACAGTAAAATAATCGATCAGGAGGAAATGAGATGGGATTTCTTGACAGCTTTAAGGATGCTATGAAGAGAGGGAGCGAGGCAGCCAACAATTATATCGAGCGCGAGCGTGCCAAGGAGGCTTCGGCCGCGGCAGCGTCTCCGGCAACGGCAAGAACGGCGCCTTCAGGGGGTACCGGACCTTCAGGCAGATCCTCTTCCACACACAGTACGGCGAACAGGCTTCCTGAAGGGGTATTTGCGATCGCCCTTACACATGATGAGATATTTGAGTGTGGTCTGAAGTCTGACGGAACGCCGTTAAGGGTATCGGCTTTTGGCGAGATCAGGATGAAAGCCAAGGATCCTTCTCAGTTTGAAGGAAAGGATCAGAGAGCGATCGCCAAAGAGATCATATACGATGCCCTGAGAAACGCTCTTACGGGCAGGGAGGACGATCTCAATGAGCTTAAGAGACTCATGCTGCTTCCCCGTCAGATCTCACCCGTGATCACGGATGCCTTGAACAGTGCAGGCTTCGAAGCGGCGTTTAAGATGCCGCTTATGCTGAAGCCTCAATAAGAGATCGTGATCTCTTCACCGGAATGAACGTATCGGAGAGCATCCCCCAGGATGCTCTTCATTATCTTATATGCTTCGACCCCGGTACAGTGGCAGGTGATGAACCTGGTCGGGTATCTCTTAAGCTCACGGGCTATGTCTTCGATCTCTTTTATCTCGCCGCCGGTATATGCCGATCTTTTCATAAGATGAAAACCGCTGACAACGATATCGGGAGCTTTTCCGTATCTGTCCGTAAAGGCGTCAAGGATATTGAGTATGCCGTTATGGGCACACCCTGACAGAAGGACCGTCATATCATCCTGTCTTATAACAGCGAACTGCTCGTGAGCAAACGTATCGCGGATAAACCCGTTTCCTGTCTTTATGAGAAGACGTTTGTTTGAAGACGGCAGATCACGGCGTCTGCTCCCTATAGTCATAAGTTCCAGCTCATCATCGATCACGGTGTCCCCGCTAAGGGACCGTATCTGAGGAAGAGACGCGATATCCTTGTCGATCCCGATATATCTGAATCTCGGGGATGCATCTTCCCCGTCATCCGCATAATAATCCCCGCCGGCCGATGCCTGCATATAGATGAGTGCTTTATCGTTGATCTTTGTGAAAGGGATGATCCCACCCGAATGATCGTAGTGGCCGTGGCTTAATATGACCGTGTCGACCGTCTTGAGATCTATCCCTTTGACCCTGGCATTGGAAAGCGCGGCTTCTGACGGCCCGAGGTCCACAAGAAGACGGTGCTTACGGGTCTCCGCGTAAAAAGACAGACCGTGCTCAAAAGAGCAGCCGCTCTCGCCTTTTGTATCTTCGATAAGATTAACGATCCTCATTTGACGGCCCAGAACCCTGCCTGCAGGTATGAAGTCCAGAGGACATCCGCCGACCTGAAACCGGTGCTGCGGAGAAGCTTCAAATGTTCTTCTACGGTTATCGGGAACACCTCGACGCCCCTTCTGTTTATATGATGATCAACGGCTTCCTGCGATCCGAGATGGTCGGAAAGGAAGTTCTCCCATCTTTTTAGAGCATACGAATCGCTCACAGCTGATGTCATCTTTATATTCTCGAAAGTGATAAACACGCCGTTATCCTTCAGAGCTCTGTAACAGTTCTCGACTGCCACGCGCCGCGCCTCGGGCTTCAGGTAATGGTGGCACTGAACGGCCGTCACGACATCGAATTCCGAACTGAAAGATAAGGATTGCGAAGGCTGGGCGATATACTCTATATCCCTGCCTTTAAGTTTTTTCTTTGCTTCCTGAAGCATCTGCTCTGAAGGATCGCACAAAGTGAAGCTGACATCGCTTCTGCTCTCGAGCACCTTCTTCGCGAGAGTTCCCGTACCGCAGCCGGTATCAAGCCACTTGATATCACTTATGCACATAGCCCTGATCAGATCGATGATCTGGTTATGGTATTCGCGGTAATAGGGAAGAGTCGAGACGATCTTTTCATCGTAGATATCCGAATTGTATGCTGACCTGTTATCGTTCATCTTTATACCCCGCTTATCTGGTTATCCTTCCAGAGTGAACCACTGGTCCATTCCTGCGCCGAGGCGGCCGTTGGGTCTTTCCTCAAACCCGAACTTCCTGTAAAAAGGCTCTTTTCCCTGTGCCGCCATCAGCCCCATCTTTACTTTGTAACCAGGCTTCATATCTGCCTTGATCCTTTGGATGCTCGCTTCAACGAGCTTTCTTCCGATGCCCTGCCCCTGGTATCCGGGATCCACGATAACATCCGACAGCATGGCGATATATCCGCCGTCCCAGAGCAGCCGCATCACACCGACCGCCTTATCCCCGTCTCTGGCGCAGAGGATCATATAGGCATTATCGATCCCCGCCTGAGCTTCCTCGAGAGGGAACTCGCACCAGCCGACCTTCCGCCGGAGCTCCATATATTCTTCAGATGTGATGTAATTACTGTAATGTATCATGTCCTCTATTATATCATCGGAATATAAAAGCACCCCGCGTTTCTTTTGCGGGGTGCCCGGGTTGTCTTGACTGTGTACTTATCAGAGAACCGGCGTATCGTTGTCCTGAGGTCTCTCACTCTTGATTACATGGATGAACATGTTGTGAAGGAGGTTGACGCTCGTAAGGATAACTTCACCCTGATTGAGCTTTCTTACGTGCTTGATCGCGTGATCGTCAAGGTGGCTCTCTACGGCATGGATCTCATCGTTGAGCATGAGCCTGTGGATAAGGAGAGTACCGATCTGACCGAAAAGAACGGAAGATACGTCCTTGGGGTTCTGTGTCGTAAGGTAAAGGAAGATACCCTTCTTACGTCCCTCTCTGGCGAGGAGCTCGAGACCGCCGTGGAATTCCTTGTCGGAATATCTGGACTTGGCATATCTGTGAACCTCATCGATAAAGAATACGAAGGGATTGATCTTATCCATCGAAAGTGCATAGTTACTTACCAGGTCGACGACCATTCCGCCGATACCTTCTGCGGCACCGAGTGCGGATGTATCGATATAAAGGCTGGCCTCGGGAAGATGTACGAACTCTTCGATAACATCGAGGAGGTTATACATATTGGGGTTGTTCGAGAAGAATGTCAGGAACTTTGTGTTGGTCATCTGATACTGGATCTTCTGAACGAGGGAAGCGTTGGAGTTGGCCTTCAGCGTATCGTAACGGTACTTGAAGTTGTAGTTATTGTCTCTGTCGGGCTCGCAGACGGACTCTGCCTGGATCTGCTCGGGAAGGAGCTCGATATTGAAGTCGGTGTCATCCTTGGAAACGGATGCGAGGTTCTCCTGAACCTCATCGATGTTCTCACCTACCTTGAAGTAATAGGAATCCTCGTGGATCTTCTTCATGTAACGGAGGGAAGTGATAGCCTCGGAAAGAACGGCACCCTGGCTGCTGTTCTCAGTCTCGAAAAGCTTCTCCCACTGATCCATCGTAAGCTTACTGGGGGAGATGGTCGTATCAACGCCGAGAGTCAGCTTCGTGATCTCCTCGTTGGAGAATGCGTTCTTATACTCGCCCGTGGGGTCGATGATAAGTGCCTTACGCTTGCTCGAAACAAGCTTGTCGAGAATAGCGAGTGCTGTTGTTGACTTACCGCTGTTCGTAGCACCGATGCACATAAGGTGACGGTTGAAGAGAGTACTGGGCTTCAGGATAACATCCGCCTGAGCCTTATCGATGTATGTGGCAAATGCGGGAAGCGGCTCCTCAGCCTCACTGGAGAACTCAAGGGAGCGCAGATAAAGCTTATAGATCTCATCTGTTGCAATATAGACTTTATCACCGATACCGAGAGTCTTGAATCCGGCTACCTGGAACTTGTTCGACTCCGGCAGGATGACTGCGATCGTGTCGATGCAGATCTCGTGATAGTCCATGGGTTTCTCTTCTGAAGAAGTTCCCATCTCGTATATGTTCTTTCTCGAAGCCTTATTCTCGAAGATCTCGCCGAGGAACAGTCCTGCGCTCGAATCAATGATGACGAAGTAGTTGATGGTGTTGGGACGGAACGATGCGTTAAATCTGCTCCGATCGGCCATTATGGACAGGTTGTCGACCTGTGCGATACAGTTACTCCTGTATACCTGAGTAACTTTTCCCATGTAGTAATCCTGGAGATTTACTCCCTCAAACAATGATTCAAGTGTCATTAAGTGCCTCCCGAGTTTGTAAAAAAGTGCGACCGGTCTGAAAAAGAGCCGCTACTTATTATAATATAGACTGCCTGAATATGAAATTGTTATTTTTTCGCAAATATGACAATAATACATATTCGGCAAAAAATGAAGTCAGAGTATTTTGTCAGTTAGAAGATATAATTTTACATATCAAGTCCGTTCCAAAGATCAATCACACGAATACCCCGGTTTCTTATAGAGGGTTTCCATCTCCGGAGCGATCTCGGTATCCCATACCTGAGGTTTCCAGTCTTCCTTCTCATATTCTTTTACTGCTACGGATACCGATGACAAGTCGCATCCGAGAAGCTCTGCTACATCGGAAGCGACCTTATCGGCGCATTTCCGAAGGACGTCTTCCGGACGTCCCTTATAGCATTTGATCGTTACGTGTGGCATATTATACTCTCCTTTTGGTCATTTGATCATGCGTTGCTTTCTGTGACAGCGGTCTTCCATTTCCCGTTCCATAGATCGATTATCTCCTGACGCTTTGATTTTCTGATAAGATACAGCCCCCAGAAAAAAGCGACGACCGCTGCAGCCACGGCTCCGACGGAGGTTCCCGCGCCGCTTGCAGAGACAGTTGTCCTTCCCAGGACCTCCATCTCGGTACCGTATCCGGGGATCAAAGCGGCAAGGAGCTTGACATCGATAATTGATGAGAAGATGTTCGCCATGATCACCGTAAAGATCAGGAGAAGAAAATAAGACAGGATCGGATGATCCAGTATTACGTGCTTTTTAGTCTTCACAACTAAAACCTCCTTGAGAACCTCAATATTTATTATAGAGGCTCCCCGGATATATGTCTATTTGGCAAACTAATACAAAAATCGGAGGGCATATTTGTTCTTGACAGGAAACTGACGCCATCGGATCTGTTTCCATCACGATTGCGTGAAGGCGCGGGAATCCCCGGACCAATGCTGCCGGAAGAATGTTGTCCCTGCTGTTTCATATGAAACCGCAGCGCACGCTGTCCCTATTCATGTACATAAAAACAGCGCTTTTTGCAGAAGATCAGGGACAAACCCGCCTCTGTCCCTACCTTGGTACATATAAACGCGGTTTCACGAGCAAAATCAGGGACAGCTGCTTCCTGTTTATGCTCTTCAGCTTTATCCGGCATCTCCTGTTCCGTTTTACCAAAAGGTTTTTCATCTGATCCATTTAAACTTTCTGAATACTCCGGGGACCATAGTCACAACTGCGGCGTAAACCTTTTTATCCTGCCAGTTTTCTCTTATGTTCTCGATCCCCGTATCGATCAGCTCACCGGTGACCTGATCCTGAAGCCCCTTAACTTCCTTATCTGTATATATCTTAACGCGGTCCGGTCTGATATTGTTTTTCACGTAACGGTAAAGGAAAAAGCTTCCGTCATCGTATGTGAACATCGAGAGATCCTTTCCGGATACATAAAGAGACGGGTCAAGGGTCCGTTTGATAAGGTCTGTGACAGGCTGGGGGATACTGTATATATCCGAAGGATTGTCGGGAACGGATAAGATATAGAGCCTGCCTCTGCCATAGGTGCTTCGAAGAAAGAGCGGCGTGTGGTAATCCCCGTCGCCTCCGTTTATAAGTGACCATGAGGCGTTATTGCCGTGAAGGATCTCGGGGAAGATCACAGGCTTCATATTGTCGACATAGCCTGCGGTATCTCCTGTCAGCTGATATCTTGTGACATTGATCTTACGGCCGGAGACATAAGCTTCGGTCATTCCTGCTTCATGAAGCTTTTCGGATGTTCTTAACAGGAATCCTGACGTGATGAAAGCATCTCCGCCCGATCTTACGAAAGACTCGAGCTTATCAATGACCAGGGGATCGGAAGCGGAGCTCTCTGTAAGAAGTATCGTCTTACGCTCCGACGGGAATCCGGGTGTGGGATCTACCGGGATACCGGTCATGCCGAGCCTCATCTCCAGATGGTTCTCGCCCGAGGATCCGTAAGGTATATAGACGGGAATGCCTGTCGGATCTCCGGTATCATCCAGCATATCATCGATCTTTTTAAGCTGTATTCCCATGCCTCCCAGAAAGTAGTTATCGATCAGGTCGCTCCACTGGAAGAACATGAGCTCCCGTGCTTTGGCGAAAGCGGTAAGATAAGCCTGTTCGAGATAACGGTCGGCCGACCAGCACTGATATGTGTCGAACCATCCTCCGCCGTTTCTTCCGGGCCAGGCATTATCGATATATCTGACAAGGGAATAGCTCAGATACTCGGGAAGATGCTGATCCGCGTATCTGGGGCTTCTGGTCTCGGTACCTATATAGGTGGCATCAAAGATGTCCTGCTGGTCTTTGGGAAGATAACCAGTGAAGTGATATGATTCGCGCCAGTTCGGATACTTGACGACCATCCTGACATTCGGGTTGACAGCTTTGGCGGGCCTTACGATAAGTTCCTTTGAGACATCTCTCATGAGATCCCTTCTGAAAGACACCCAGTCGCGGCTGCCCTTTTCCCTGATACAGCGTTCGCATGTGCAGTTTGTGAAATAGAAATCGTCGAGGATCACCTCGTCAAAAAGGCGTGCTGCGGCTTCTGATATCTCACGGGCCTTGGCTCTCATAACGGAGTCGGTATAGCAGAAAGTATTAAACAGCCTTTGCTTCCCGGGCTCAGAACCCTCGAGATCGGGGATTATGGTGGTTATTCCGCCCGAGACGGCAACACCATTATCTTCGAGAGTCCGCTTTATCATAAGGAGCTGTTCTTCCGGCACATCGATATCCCCTCTGTGGGTCTCGAGATACACCTTATCGAGACCGACATATCTCTCGAGGAAGCCGTAGTCTGAACAAAGCTTCTCCTCCGTCATCGAGGATGCAATGGCAGCGGGTATATATACAACGGTCTTAAAGTTTCTGTAATGCATAAAAAGACTTACCTCCGGGATCGGACAGTTCTTCATTTCTTTTTATACTTAAAGACGGATCTTATCAAGGACAGCGCGTCTGTTTTCGCGAAATTAAATGTATATATATGTAATTATTCTATTTCTCTTTGGGCTGCACGCTGATACCGTCTCCCCACTCGAAGAATTGTTCGAGCTTAAGAGGTCTCGAATAATAGTAGCCCTGGAAGCTCCCGACATTGAAATCCTGGAGTATATCTCTCATGCCTGCGGTCTCGATACCTTCGACGCATACCTTTGCTCCGAATAAGGAAGCCACGCCGGCGAAGTGCCTGATCAGTTCGCGGTCGGCCCCGTTATCTTCGATCTTGGCAACGAATCCCTGATCTATCTTGATGATGTCAAAAGGGATCTCCTTTACGATACCGATGGATGAGAATCCCGTTCCGAAATCGTCAAGCGCTATAAGTATGCCTCTGGCCTTAAGGCTGGCCGTAACGTTACGGAGGAGCTTGATATCCAGGAGCCTGCAACGTTCCGTGACCTCGAAGCAGAGATGGCCGGCCGGGTATTTCATCTCGGTCAGTATACGGAATACCATATCGGAAAAGTCATGTTTTTCGAGCTGCGTATATGAGAGATTGATGTTGATGACAAAATCCGGAACCTTTTTGATGATCTTCTTTGCCGCACGGATGGCTTCCCTGATGATCCACTCACCGAGTTCCGGGAAAAGCGGGTCGGACTCAAGAAGCGGGATGAACTGGTCGGGAGGGACGGTGCCGTATGTATCGTTCTTCCAGCGAAGAAGGGCTTCGGCAGAGATGAGCTTCTCGGTCTTGGCGTCAACGACCGGCTGATAAAGAAGATAGAATCCCTTGTAACCGTTCATTATCGAGGCGCGGATGGCGTGAAGCTTCTCAAGCCTCTGACGGTTGTTCTCATTAAGGTCGTTCTCGAAGATCACCATGTCGCCCTGATGGCGGGTCTTGGATTCGTTATAGGCGAAGTTCAGACAGGCATAGACTGTCTGTGTATCAAAGTCAAAACGGTCGAGTTTCAGTGCTCCGCAGTTTACCTCGAGAAGGACTCTCTTGTCATCGGCCTGGAACACTTCACGGAAATAGTTACGGAACTTCCTGTATCTTTCCCGGATATCATCCTCGGACAGGGAGTTGCTTATGATGGCGAACTTGGTTCCGTCGATCCTATAGCAGGTTCCGCTATTCCCGGTTGTCTCAAGAACCTTTCTGGCATAGAGCTGCAGTACGCGGTTGCCGAAATGGTAACCGTATACTTCGTTTATCTCGGAGAATTTGCTGATGCCGACAACAAGAACGTAAACGGAGGCCTCTCTGTTGATCCAGCCGTCGAGATCCTCGAAGAAACCGTACTGGTTACGAAGACCCGTCAATGTGTCGAGATGTCCCTGGGAACCGTGGTTACGGATAGTGCCGACAAAGTAGTCGGGCTCCCCGTGAAGGTCCCTTATGACGACGCCCCTGCAGGTGCAGACATCGTATTCACCGTTTGGTTTTCTGGTACGGTACTGCATGTCGTGACCTGAGGAATTGCCCGCAAATATCTCATCTATACCCTTGTGATAAGCCTCGCGGTCATCGGGATGGATATAGTTCTCCCAGATGTCTCCTGCGCCGTACATATACTCTGAAGGAAGATTATAAGTATCCACCGCGGTCTTGGACCACTTGGAATAATCGTATTTCATGTCGCAGAGAAATACGTAAGTACCCTCCGAAACGATATCGTAGGACTTAAAGAGTGAATCCAGCATCTTTCTTCTGTCCTCGGTGATCCTCTTCTCGTTTGCTATCTCTTTCAGCGAGTGGGTCTCGCGCATGAGCTTCATTTCCTTGAGACGGGTCTTATCTTCATACATGCGGCCGTCGGCTCTGTGGAAGAGATCCTCGACAGAGGCGTCACTACCGGAACTATAGAAAGCCATACCGAGAGCGACTACGGGACCCGAATCCGTCCTGATATTCTCTTCGATCTGTTTCCTGAACCCGGAAATGAGATTATCCCGGTCGGCATAATCCGCTCCCCTTAAGATAACGGTAAACTCGTCTCCGCCGATCCTGAATACCGGGCTGTGAGCGAATGTCCTGCATATGAGCTTACAGGCGGCCTTGATATATTCGTCGCCCGCTTTATGACCCTGGGTATCGTTTATGAGCTTCAGGTCGTTAAGATCGCATACCAGCATCCCGAAAGGATCGGCCTCTTTATTGTCGATATCTTTCTGAAGCTCTTTCTCGAACTCCTGATAAGCCGTCTTATTCCTGGTCCCGGTGAGGCTGTCGCGGCGCGCCGTCTCATTTGCCATCGTAAGCGCCATCAGATGTTCCTTCTCTTTTTTCACATCCTCTTCCCGGTTCTCGATACAGATGATGAAATGAGTCTTATCCGAAGACCAGGTCACGGTCATCCGGGTGTATTGAGGCTCTTTGCTCCCGACGACCATCCTGTAGTCCTCGATCAGATGTTTGGCGGTGTCGAGCCGTGAGATGAGATTATCCTTATTGAGGAAAAGCTTAATACGCTCGCGGTCTTCCGCATAGATGACGAGATCCGCGTTCCTTTCCGATACGGCAAAGAAGTCGTCGCCTTCCTCCTGAATTTCCAGTTCGCCGTAGAGCTTATGTGTGGCAAACTCCATATAGTGTTCGGTTTCCAGATCGATATAATAGATCAGGTCATACTGTGATGCGAGGCTCTCTGCGATCTGCGTAAACGTAACGCTCTTCTGTCTGGTCTGTGCGAGCTCAAGTCTTGCCTTGACCTCATCATCGATATTCTCGATACAGATGATGATATGCTTTTTGTCGCTGGCCATGATCTCGGTATGCCGGATGTGCCTGACTTGTTCGTTTACGACCAGACGGTAAGCCAGGGAGTAAGAATTCCTGTGCTTCAGATTATTGAGCATTGCATCTTTATAGTGGATCCTGATGACCTTTTCCTGATCTTCGGGATGCACGTATTTTCTTATGCTCCGGCGGCTGTCGGCGAAGAAATCGCTTCCCGTCGCGGGAACGTTCAGCTTCTTGTATTCATCGGTAGAGGATATCTCGACATAAGTGCACGTTTCCATATCGACGTAATAGAGGGTATCATACTGGCCCGCGAGACTGGATGTGATCTGGTTATATACCTCCTTCTGCCGGGCAGTCTCCTTCTCCGCCTCTCTGCGGCGGTATTCCTCGTCGATGTTCAGAACGCCGAGTATAAAATAATCGGCATTATCATCCAGACCTCTGATCATCTTCAGGGAATGCCACGTCGGGACTCCGTTTATCATCAGGCGGTATTCTATACTCTGCATGCTGCCTTTTTTCATGGCGCACAGAAGATTGTCCTTCTGGATATCGTCAAGGAAGATATGCTGATCCTCTTTATAGATGACCTTCTTACAGTCGCGCTTTATGTTCTTGAAGAAGTCGTCGCCGCCCTGTTCGAGCCTGAGCGAATGGAATTCGGGATTAACGGAGTACCAGTAATATTCGTTTGTGACCGCATTAACATAA
Source organism: Clostridiales bacterium (assembly GCA_017617295.1). Lineage (GTDB taxonomy): Bacteria > Bacillota > Clostridia > Saccharofermentanales > Saccharofermentanaceae > Saccharofermentans. The sequence continues at coordinate 23,424 of JAFZWN010000084.1, forward strand.
TAGACACTGGAATAGTCAACAAGTAGAGATTCCGCGATCTTTTTAAAGATGTTGTCCTGTTTTGTCATATGCGCCTCCGCATTAACCGTGTACTGTTATTATATAATATAAAAAATTAAGTTTCTTTTAACATTTGCAGACAAACAGTACATATTTTGTTAAACGGGTCTTTAACCGCGTGACAGTTCCTTTTTCATATATATGCCGTCAGGACCGGAATCCGCTGGTTCATAGCCGCATTTTACATACAGATCATAAGCAGGGGCGTTATGTTCCCATACATATAGAGAAGATATCCCGCAGCCGTCTTCACGGGCTTTCCGTTCCATCTCAGCCAGGGCTTTTGCCGCGTAGCCTTTCCGCCTTTCATCCTCATCGATAAGGAGATCGAAAAGGAAGACCTGTCTCACGCCGCCGTTATCCTCATAACCGTACCATATCCGCCCGACATCCTTTCTGTTCCCGGGATCTTCTATCACCATCGGAAAACAGTTTTCTGTATTAAGCCCGTCGGGGAGGATATCGTTAAACTCTTCTGCTGCCGAGTTCATCGCCTCCTCTTCGGAGATATCCCTTTCTTTGAGCATATCCGAGGCATAATCTTTTATGCTGTAAGCCTTGAAGTTCTCGAATTCCTTATCGTTCATTTTCCGCAATATGATCATTTCCGCTTTTCCTCCGGGGGATCCTCCTATCCCTCAGAACAGATCCCGCAGTCCGTTCAGGTCGTCCGTGATGTGATCGGGCTGTTCTTCGGATAAGCCGGGATCCTGATGGACCGAGAAACCCTGTCTTATCCATACGGTCTTCATTCCGATCCTTTTTGCCGGGACGATATCATTATCGAGCCTGTCGCCTATCATTACCGCTTCGTCAGCAGAACAGCCCGCCATATTAAGCGCGCGTTCAAAGATTCTCCTGTCAGGCTTCGATATCCCGAGCTCGGCCGATGCCGCCACGACATCTATGTACTTAAGAAGCCCCCATTTTTCCAGCCTGCCGGAAGTACCGGGAGCCTGGTTGGCAATGACTCCGATCCCGTATCCTTTTTCTTTCAGGTATCGAAGTATATCAGAAGCCTCAGGATAGGGGACCTCATCCTCGGTATGCCACGGTGTTCTTGTCAGTCCGTAGAACTCCATCGCCTCGAGATCGCCTCTCTTATTTTGCCGGGCATAAAACAGCCTCTTCTCCTGAAACTGCCAGAAAGTGATATCCGTGCCTTCGATCACATCCATGATACGGTGCTCATAAGCTTTCGTCTCATCGATAAGCGTGGACCCGACATCAAAAAATATCCATTTGATCTTCTTATCCATGTATATACTTTATCATACCGGGGCTTAGTTATAGCCGCTGATGGCTGAGGATATCAGCGAACCGTCTATTCCCATGACTCCGGTCGGATATGCGGAACCATTCGAATAGATGTATCTCGTATAAGTATTTCCCGTCTCGCTTCGAAGGTAATGATCCGAAGTGCCGTCAGAGTAACGAAGGCAGATACTGATACCGTCGGAGCCTCCCCCGGCATCCCCGGCATCAAGAAGGTTGAGCGATGTTATCCTGGAAGATCTTATCGCATCGTAGATCTCCTTTTTGACAGATCCGTCTTCGATGACCCTCTCGTGAATATCTTCGCCTGACCCGTACGATATCGTAACGGTCTGAAGTTCCCCGAAGTCACGGCTCACTCTGGGATAGAACAGCCGCAGCAGTATAACGGATGAGACTACCGCGATCAAAGCGAAAAATAATATACGCAGAAATATCTTCTTTTTACTCATATTTTCCATGATGGACTCTATTATATCAGGCCGCGAAAAAAGTTCAGGGCAAAAATGCGTGCCCGTATTGCCAAAAACAACAGAATAAATTATCCTGTCTAGTAAGTTTTTTACATGGAGAAAGATGCGAATCTTATGATAAGAAATATAGTGCTCGATATGGGAAATGTCCTTCTGGATTACGATCCCGAGATCAGCCTGGATAAGTACTGTTCTTCCGCGGAAGAAAAAGAAGTAATCCGGAAAGAACTCTTCGGAGGTCCCGAGTGGCTGATGGGGGACCGCGGACTCATAAAGGATAAGGACAGGTTCGACCTGGTGAAGGTCAGAGTCCCGGAGCAGTACCATAAGGCGCTTCGGAAATGTGCGGACAACTGGTATATCTGCATGACCCCTCTTGCAGGCGCGAAGGAATTCTGCGAGGAGATAAGGGCAAAAGGGTACGGGATCTATATACTCTCGAATGCGAGCGATATGTTCTATAAGTATTTTCCGGAGTTCATGCCGCTTCGGTTTTTCGACGGAGTTTTCGTATCGTCGGACTATCTTATGCTGAAGCCCGAGACAGATATATATGAGGCTTTCCTTACTAAGTACGGATTAAAGGGAGAGGAATGTCTTTTTGTCGATGATCGGGAAGACAATGTGGAAGGGGCTCTGAAGGCAGGGATGAAAGGTTTCCGATTCAGAGGCGATTATAAAGAGGTCTTCGATCATTTATCCTGAATATCAGTGATCGTATCCGATCCTCTGCCAACTGCCGGTTTTTTCATCAGTTCCCAGAAGCTGATGGCGCTCGCTGCAGCGACATTCAATGAATCGACGCCGTGATGCATGGGGATCATGACGCGGTAGTCGCATGCGGAGATGACTTCCTCCGGAAGGCCGGTTCCTTCGGTGCCCATTATCACTGCGAGCTTATCGTTGGAGCGGATCTCATCGTTATCTATGTTGGTCGAGTCTTCCGTCAGAGCCATCGCGACAGTCTTGAATCCATAGTCTCTGAGGATATTTAAGAGAGTGATCCCGTCGGATTCCGGGAGTGTCGCTTTTGTCCAGGGTATCTGGAAGACCGTTCCCATGCTGACCCTGGAGCAACGCCTGGTATAAGGGTCTACGGACGGATGGGTGAGAAGGACTCCGTCCATTCCCAGAGCCGCCGCCGAGCGGATTATCGCTCCGACGTTTACGGGATTTACAACATCCATTAAGACGGTTATACGTTTCTTGTCGCAGCAGAATTCCGTTACGGATATCAGCGGTTTTCTCCGCAGTGTCATCCAAAGCCCCCTGACCAGTTTATGTCCGGTCATATTGATAACGACTTCGCGCGGCGCGATATATACCGGGATAGAGTCTCTTTTCTCTTTGCCCCACAGCTTTTCGACCGCATCAAAGACGGGGGCAGCTTCCGCTTCAATACGGTCAGCTTCAACGAGCATCGAGACGGGTTCGCATCCCGCTTCCAGCGCACGGAGGGCGACATAGGCGCTCTCGGCTATAAAGAGTCCTTCGGAGGAGTCGCCGATGCTTCGTAAACTGTTCTCAGTGACCCTGGCGAAGATATCCAGTTCGGGTGCGTTTATGTCATTTATCTCGATCAGATTCATGCTGCTGCCTTCTTCATGGTCATATATTAAGCCCGGCGTTTTCTTCCGGTTCTCCCCGAAGTCCGAGGAACTTTTCCGCCAAAGCGACTGTCTCGTCTATCGACCTGTTTTCGTCCCGAAGGATCGTGTTAAATCCTGAGTAAAGAATCTCGTCGTATGCTTCCTGCGAGTTAATAAGCTCAAGCCCCTTACGGTAATTCTCCATGGCGGTCTTCGGATCGGGCTCTTCCATGATCAGGCTGTAAAGAAACTGTTTTTCAGGATCGCCTCTCTCAAAAAACCTTTGCGCGGAAACTCCCGGATCGGCGAGCATCGCAAGGACGTGATCCGAAGGAGCTATAGATCTTAACGTATCTATGCAGATATTGGTATCCACAAATACCGGCTTTCCCTGACTGCAGATATCGGGGAGCATCCGAAGTTCCAGGATCTCGCACTCTTTCTTGACTCCGTCGATCCAGTCCTTGTATTCCTGAGGAGATCTTCTTATAAAGTCATGCCAGTCGGAAATGTCCCTTGTGTAGGTCAGACAGGGAAACTCAATGCTGTCCAGATGCTCCGGATAGTCGTCGTGATAGTTTTCCCTGCAGGCGATCCCGCCGTGCCTTTGGGCGAGCTCTTTTACGAGCGTGGATTTTCCGGCATAAGCCGTCCCGATGATGAAGTATGCATTATCAAAAAATATCTTGTCTTCCATACGATGATTATAGCATTGAAAGGGTATCCCGTTGGTATTATTATCGTAATTGGAAGTGTTACCGGATCATTTAAGCGTCGATTCGGGGCCCTTGTAGCGGATCTTTCCGACGGAGCCTTTACCGTATTCTATCGCATCCTTCGGACAGCGGTTGATACAGGCCATGCAGTGTGTGCAGTTTTTGTCCCAGACGGGCTTACCGTCCGTCATGCTGATATTTGACATCGGGCAGATGCCGGCACAAAGCCCGCACGAGACACATGCATCCGTCGCAAGAAACTTCTTTGTCTTCATGAAGTCCTTATAGTAGAGATCCCTGACCCATTTGGTGACCGCATATTCGGCCGATCCGACCTTCTTGTCGTCGAGCTTTCCGCCGCTCTTGACAGTCTCGGCTATGTGATCTATCACGGGAAGAGCTTCGTTAACGATCGTACCGTTTGTTTCCTTATCCTTCATCGAGAACAGAGCGATATAGTTCTGGGGCATCACTACCTGTGAGGCGCCCATGTATTCCATACCCTTTTTCTCACACAGTTCGCGGCACACCCTTGACGAGGCGCCCAGAGAAGCCGCACATGTGATCAGGAAATATGCCTTGACTCCCTGCGGAAATGTAGCCGATTCGATGAACTCCGTCATGGATCTGGCGGGCGTCGACATATAGCAGGGACACGAGAAAAGATATGCGCCGCCTTCAGTAAAGACAGGGCTTTCTCCGCTCTTTTTATATGCCGTGACGTCTTCCGCTTTCTGTCCGATCGCTTCCGCGATCCTCTCGGCAGCAAATCTGCTGTTACCCGTACCCGAAAAATAAAAAACCATTTGATCCTAACTCCCTTTAAGAGGCATGATGACATTTTCCATGAACTGCCTTGCCCCGTCTTCTTTTAATAACATCTTCAGTGTCTTGCTCGAGGGATTGCCCTCCGTTATCATGCACTCCCTGAAAGAACGTAGCTTGTCTTCGTATCCGGAAAGTCTCTTGCACGAAGATACGGATCCCAGATAGCTTCTTATGCAGTCGGCTGCCATATCAGTCAGCTGATCCGCCTCTCCCGACTTGATGAGCGAATAAGGCATCCTCTCTTTGACATACCAGTTATCCTTTTCGGCATAATCGGGAAGGGCTTTCCACCTGTCATAAGATTCCTTCAAAGCGGCATCATTGAACCCGTCCGCTCCGCATCCGTAGTACTCGACAAACGCGCAGCGCTTTTTCTTCATGCTCATGGCATCTACCAGAAGATACGGAAGATCGGGAAGCTCTGACGGCATAAAGGATATCGTAAGGAGTTCCATACCCATCTTTGTCGTCGTATGCATGATCATAATGTGACCGAAGCCTTTAACCTCGTACCGGTCGACGTGAAACCGCATAAGAGGCAAGAGGGACGGATACTTCATATCGGTATACCGGTCCGCCGGAAGCACTGCCGCACCACTTTTGAGGATGATGTCAACGGCTTTCTGCTTGAGAGAGCTTATCATTTTTCAAAACTCTTCCTGATATACTCGGCGAAGCTCATGTCACCCGCGATGGTATCACCGACCATGTCATGTGTCAGAGTCCACTTGGAGAAACGGATGATCGCTTCCTTGCCGTTCTTCTTGAGCTTGTTGACGAAAGCGAGCATATCGAATATCGCGGGCGAAGCTCTCTTGATGACCGGCTCCTTGCCTGCGGCCTCGAAGCACATCTTGGCGATCTCCTCGTATGAATACTTCTCTTTTCCGCCGACGGAATATGTCTTGTTCTCATCGGTAATGTGCGCCACGATGAACTTCGCGAAGTCCTCGGTGGAGACGATATTTGCATAGACCGGCTCCTTGCTGAGCAGTGTGACCTTGCCCTTTTCGATCATGGGCTTAAAGACCTTGATGATGTCGTAAAAATATCCCGTAGGACGGTGGATGACATACGTGATGCCGCTCTTCTTGAGATCTTCCTCGAAAAGAAACTTGGCATGTACCATCGGGACATCGGGAGCGGTATCCGCCTTGACGACGGAGATATAAACAAAGTTCCTGACTCCTGCCTTCTTGGCTTCATTTAAAAGGTTCAGGTTGCCTCTATAATCGATGTCGTAATTACTGAGAGTCGCTGAGCCTCTGGTAAGACCGACTGTGGTGATCAGGGCATCCGCGCCGTCGCACACTCCTTCAAGCGTCTTGGGATCGGTCACGTCGATCTTTACGAAACGGGAAGGCGACACGCCGATATCCCTCTGAGCCATGTCAAGAGCAATGACCTCATGTCCGTTATCGACCAATTCCCTGAAAATATCAGAACCAAGATTACCGTAAGCACCGGCCAGAACGACCTTCATAAGATTACCTCCGTTAGCATTCATAGTATGACCATTATACATCTTTGCGGGTGATGATTGTTAAACGTTTCCCCCCGGGCAGATCATTCTGCGGCCATCTTCCCGTCTTTGACGGAAACGGCTATCTGCCAGTCATCCTCGTAGACGATCTTTCCTACGAAATTCGTATATACGACATCATACGGCTTACCGTATTTATCCAGAAGGTCGATCGCCGGCTGTAGTTTCTCCTGCATATGAGAAGTGGTACCGCATTTGAAAAAAGTTATGACCGTCTCGTGATTCTTACAGGGTTCGGGCTCAGGAAGATTATCCTTGAACCAGTCGTCAATGGATCTGAACAGAGCCTCTTCTTCAGCAGTCAGGACTTTGTCTCTTATAAGATTCCAGCACAGGCTGAAGATACCTTTCGGATACTTTGTGATGTAGGAATCTTCTCTTCCCTGAATGCGCATATATTTGTACATTATATAAAACCCTCTGAAGTTGATATAGGGATTATATCATTTCCCGAACTGCTTTCTGTTGAGAACGATGCAAAATGGTATTATACATGTGTCGAAATAATTTTTTGAAAATTTTTCCCGATCCACCCAAGAAACCGCATCAGCAGTTCGTCAAGTAAGTAGATGCGGAAAGAAAGGATGCAAAAATGACCGATCAGGAACTCGAGCAGATCTATAACGAAGGCTACAAGGCGGTGTACTGGACGGCTATGTCGTTTCTTAAGAACGAAGCCGACGCCGAGGATATCGTCCAGGATGTCTTCGTTACCCTGATAAAGTCCTATGAGACTATAAGGGATAAGGCCAAGGTGCTTCCCTGGCTCAAGAAGACTGCCGCCAACCGCTGCCTTGATAAGATCAAGCTCAGTAAGACGGACAACATGGATGACGAGTTCTTTGACAGTATCGAGGCGCTTCCCGAGGACTTCCTGCCCGATTCTATTTTGGAGTCGGATGAGTCAAGGAAGATCGTTATGGATATCATCAGAGGTTCGCTTTCTACGGATATCCAAAGGACACTCATCATGTTCTACTTTAACGAGATGAGCACCAAAGAGATCTCCGAAGCGCTCGGCGTACCTGCCGGTACTGTCTCCTGGAGGATCAATTTTGCAAAGAAAACAATCAAGAAGGAGGTCGAGAAATATGAAGATCAGAACAGGACAAAGCTCTTTGGTATGGGACTGCCGTTCCTGACAAAGCTTTTTATGAAAGAAGCCGAGCAGGTAAGTTTCAGGCCTATGCCGGCTTCGCTTTCACAAACACTTACCGGTCCTTCCGCATCAAAGGCGAACCTTACTAAAGGATCCGCAAAGAAAATCACGGCTGCAGCATCCAAGGCAGCCAAGGAAGGAACAGGCTTTATGCTGAAAAAGATAATTATAGGCGGTGTCTCCGTCATGCTCGCGGGAACCGCGGCAGTCGTGGGCATACAGCAGGCAGCAAAGAACTCCAAGGCCGGGATCGATATAATAGCTTCTTCGGAAGTCACGGTTACCGAGACGGAAGATACGGCAGATACGACGGAGGAGACGCTCCGCGAGATCATCGTACTGCCGGGTCAAACTGTTACTTATGATCCGACACCGTCGGAACCACCCCATCTGAAGTTTGACGGACAGATGGCGCAGGCGGTCTACGATGCTTTGATGGAATATATGTATAACGATCAATTTCCTTGCGTTAATTATGAATACTGTTGTTATAACCCGTACTTCTACGATCCTGACAGTTATGTGTGGGCACTGTATGATGTGGACACAGACGGTCAGGAAGAACTGATCTTATACATTTACAGTGAATTGTACAGCGGATTCGGTTTCGGATATGTTTTTGATTATGATATGGAGTCCTGTGAATGGACATGTATATTTCATAATTCTGCCGAGAATCATCTTTACGATAACGGTGTGATATTGTCGACAAACGATTATTACCCGCAGGACAGGTCGGCTGTGGTTAGGGAATGCTTATATGTGTATGATCCCGGAGCAAACGTTTTTACTATGCGTAAAAATGCCGAGCAGTGGACGTATTGGACCTTTCACCAGTTTTATACCGATGAGGAAATACCTGAAGAGGCACAGTCGATCCACGGTTATGATTATCTGTATAAGATATATGACGACGGTATTTATCTTGACGGTTTTTACGACGATGATTTCTGGCGCGGGATCTACAGCCCGTATATAGAAGGCGCCAATGAGGTGTTTCCGGAATTCATGCCGCTGGATGAAGATTTCATCATCAACTATGTGCAGAACATGCATTACTAAAATTTTCAAAAATCAGGAGAAATAATATGGAATTCATTAATAAGTTCAAGGCCCCCGAGAGGTGGTCTGATTATAACCTTGTCTGTTTTTTCATTCAGCTTACCGTGATCATCATCACGTCATTTTTGGTGTTTCGCATATTCGTCTACAATAATCCCGAATTTCCGGAGATGTCCCGGAAGAACGGAGCTGTAGCATCGTTTTTCGATGATCTTACGGCAAGAAGGGGAGAAGAGAAGATCCTCCGTAAGATCCCCTCACTGTCATCAGACGAGCAGTATATTGAGACCAACAAGTTCATCGATCTTGGAAACGGCGGTCTGTGGCTTACCGAGAGGCAGGACGGGATGTTCGGAATATTGTGTATAAGTGTATGCTTTTCCGGAGTGATACTCGTCTTTGTCGGAGCGGGTCCCCTCTACAGGCTCGTAAGACGGATAATAGGAATACTGACGGCAGCCTTAGCCCCGTTTTTCATCTTCGTAATTCCGTTCGGAGTATGGGGTGCTCTTGTAAGCATAATACTGGCAGTGGTCGGATATCTTACACTGACGTTTTGCCCTTTGATCCTTACCGCACATCTTGTACTCGGTATCGTGCAGATCAGGATGCTCCGCGGAAATAAATGCAAAGAAACGGTGCGCGGGGAGCGCGCCGAAGGATATTCACCGGCATATGGTCAATGTTTCGAAGATCCGTGATAGATACAGATCAGCCCATTCGGGTATAGTGCCTCAGCCGGCCGGCTTGTCCCTGATTTGGAGCGTGAAACCGCATTTTTATGTACCACATTAGGGACAAAGGCGGGTTTGTCCCTACCCTTGTACATAAATCTGCGGTTACAAGAAGAAAATCAGGGACAGAGGCTGCCGGTCTTATGATCCTGCAAACGGGATCGCGGAGTTTAAACAGTAGTCTTTGGTTTTTGTTGATTTACTCGCTTTTCAGCCGAGAAGATCCGACAATGTATCTTCCGTTTCCACCGGTGTCCAGTGGCCTTCCACGCAGATCTCGGGATCTATCTTCCTGATGTTCTCCGCGAGCTTTTCCGCCTTGATCCTGTCCTTTGTTCCTTTCGGAAATTCCCCGCATGTGGAGTCTCCGAGGAAGAGCGTCCTGTCTTCGCACACATAGACCAGTGTGGAGTCATCGGTATGGGGAGAAGGCGATTGCATGATCTTGACCGTGCATCCTCCGAGATCGATAGTCATGCCGCCGTCAAAAACAATATCAGCGGGGACGACGATGACTTCGCGGTTGCCCTCATATTCTTTTCTGATACTGTCATATAAGTTCAGAAATTCATCGGGACCGTTCGCCTCGATCTTACTGATACATTCGAGAAGATGCCCGTTTGTCCTGCTGTTCGCGATGCTTAGACCGTTTATGGCATGCATCCCGAAAGTGTGGTCCCAATGCCAGTGGGTAAGTACCGTAAGATCGGGGAGGGGAAGGCCTTCTTTTTGTAAAAGACCGTAGAATTCCTTAGTGTGTGCTTCCGAATGTCCCGCGTCTATCGCCAGGCTTCTTTTATCGCCCCTGACATACCCGAGGTTCGGGCGGTCCCTTTCTTCCTCGAAAGGTATATACCATATATGTTCTGAAAGTTTCTTCAGTTCCATGTCCTGTCCCTCCTTAAGTCTTAAATGTATTTCGCAAAAGGTACCAGGCTGCTCACTTCTACATAGCCGTTTTTCTTATAGAAGTTATATGCCGGGACGTCTCTGTCCGTTAAAAGGAAGATCTGTTTGAGCCCGAGTTCCTTTATCGCTTTCTCTATCTCTGTCAGGAAGAACGTACCCGCGCCCGTGCCCTGTCTGTCGGTCAATATGCACAGTTCGTTGATTATGTATTCCGTGCCCGTATACCAGTGCTTTATATAACCCATCGAGATGCCAATCAGATCATTTCCGTCGTACAGTCCGTAAGTCAGGGAATAGTTCTGGCCGGCGAGATCGTTTATGTATAGATCGAGCTGCTCTTTGTCCGACCAGTCGTCATTCCAAGGCTCACGCGTAAAGACGCTCACGAAAATGTCTTTTATCGCTTCTTTATCATCTATGGAAAGTCTTTTGAGTTCAAACATGGATATGTCTCCCGTATTATTGCATTTCCCGAAAGGCGGACTATAGATCCCGCCTCTTACCGGATGTCTTCAAAGATACTGTCGAGATATGAACGGTATCTCTCGACGTGAGTCGTTATTGCCAGATCGGACCTCGTATATTCCAGAAGTCCTTTTACATCGACCCATCTGTATTCGGTAGTCTCCCCGTCCTGAAGAACGACGGCATCCTTATCTCCGCTTACGACAGCAAGATACGAAAAAATAATGCTGTGGCTTTTGTCTCTTATGGTCTTATTGATCTGCTTGATGCTGTCGGGAACAAGACCTGTCTCTTCGAAAAGCTCTCTTATCGCACACTGCTTCGGATCTTCTCCCTGCTGGGCCGAGCCGCCCGCGCTGGCTTCCCAGTATCCGGGATATACGTCTTTCTCCGGATGCCTTTTTGTAAGAAGATACGTACCGTCAACATGCTTGACAAGGATATCGCTTACGATGTGATACAGCCCGTCAGGGATTGCAAGATAATTTCCGTGCTGCCGTTCCCAGACTTCGCCTGTTTTATTTCCTTCCCGATCGTAAAGATCCCATATTTCCATATTGTGATTACCACCTCTTATTTGTTTTACGAGATATTATACCATCCCAAGGGGGTGCTTCGTGATCGTCTCGCATTCAGGTCCTCCGCGCTCCGCTTGTGCGGAAGAAATGCTCGACGGATCCCGGTGCACCTCCGATTCTTTCCTTCAAATGAAAAAAGTGCCTTTTGCAACTAGTTGCGCGAAGCGCACTGTCCGTATGTTGCAAAAGACTCTTTTTGAATCTTTGGTGGAGACGGGGAGGATCGAACTCCTGACCTCTGCAATGCGAATGCAACGCTCTCCCAGCTGAGCTACGCCCCCAAAACGTAATCATTATATCACTTTTGCAAAAAATTATCGTGATATAATTTTTGAAGGGTATCTTCCGGGAGGTGACATATGGGATTACTGGCTATGAATGCAAAAAGAGCCGAGAAAAAAAGGCTCGAATTTATAAGCAGATGTAAGGCATACGACACTCCCAGGCTCGAGAACGAGGTCTTCCCTGACGGCGTTACCGTCATGAAGGATATCTCTTACGATGAGACGGAAGGTGTAAACGGCCTTCTGGATATCTATTTCCCGGGAACGGCAAAAGAGCGCTTTGACGAGGCGTTTTTCCTTATCCACGGCGGCGCTTTTGTATACGGGAGCAAAGAGCTCGACCAGAATTACGGGATGCATCTGGCTCTGCGGTCCGGCCTTCCCGTTATCAATATCAACTATACCCTGATGCCCGGCAAGGATCTCTCCGGAGTATGCGAAGAGATATGTGCCGCGCTTAATTTCCTTGCGCGCGAATACGGGATAGCGAAGATACATACGACAGGGGATTCCGCGGGCGGATATCTGGCTCTGATCACTGCGCTTTTCTGTAATGATGACAAGATGCGCGATGAGCTTCATATAAAGACAGATCCGATGGTTAACTGCCTGTCAGGCAACATGATCTGCGGCGGCTTCAAACGGGATAAGAACGACTGGAGCAGGTTCTTTATGGATCCTTCGGGCAGGTGTCCGGATTATATATATGACATGGGAAAGGCCGTGGTCATGTCTTTCGGGAGGACACATAAGATACCTCTGTGCAACGTCACGGGCGACAGGGATTCCATGCTCCGGGAATGCCGTTATCTTCAGAAGATATGCGAGAAGGAAGGCATCGGCTGCAGGTTCTATAACGGCAAGTCTTCCGGGGAACGCAAGATGTACCATGTCTATCCGATATCTCATCCCGAGTGGCCGGAATCTCAGGAAATCATAGGAATGTTCGCGGAAAATGCCAAAGCTTAAGTCCAAGGAAAAAAGACCGCTTGGCATCGTGTCGCCGTATCTGTTTGCGGCGGCTGTTTTATGGTACGAGACCCTGTTCGCTGTAACCGTTACGGGCAGCATGCGATCGGTCCCGCACTTTATCCTTATGTCTCTTGTGCTGTCGCTTCCGATCACTGTCCTTCTTGCCTTTATAAGAGGAAAGGGGAGATATATCACCGCGGCGGTCCTCTCGGCAGTTTACGCGGTCCCGTTTCTTGTTGAATACTTTATCTACATGCAGTTTAAGACCGTTTACGATATTAACACTGTTACAAACGGCGGTGCCGACGCGCTTACGGGATTCTCTGATACGATCCGCGAACTCGTGGTATCGGTTCCCGGGATAACCACTATCTTACTCTATGCGCTTCCCTGTATCGGCTTTACCGTTGCCGCGGTAAGAGGAAAAGGGAGGAGCGAACTCCCCATGCCCGCGGTCATAACGGCGGCGGTACTGATCCCCGTCTGCTTCTTCGGTAATTACTTCCTGGTCAGATCGTCAGAAGAAGACATGTCTGCTTCCAAAGGTGAATATAACTTTTCCAAAGCGGTCGAGAGCTTCGGCCTGATCGAAGGCCTGAGACTCGATATAGTTAATACGGGAGTAACATCCGATCCGGAGATAACTTTCGGGGAGGGAAACGAGGCTGAACTTGCCCTTCCTACACCGACATCCACACCGACCCCGACTCCCGCTCCTACGCGCGCCCCGTCGGCGACACCCACACCCACTCCGACTCCGACGCCCGAACCTGTACCTCAGGTCATGGATATCGACTTCGACGCTCTGATCGAGAGCAGCAGCGGCACTATAAGAAACCTTAACGAATACGTGGCTTCACTGACGCCTTCGATGACCAATGAGTACACGGGGATCTTTCGGGGCAAGAACCTTATCATGATCACGGCCGAGGCATTTACCGCCGAGGTCATAGATCCCGAGCTGACTCCGACTCTATATCGGATGGCGACAAGAGGCATAAATTTCACCGACTTTTATGTGCCCGCCACGGCAGGAACGACCGGCGGCGAGTTCTCGCATATCTTCGGGTTGCTGCCGACTGCCGGAGGCGCTTCGGTCCCCATAATGACCGGCAACAACGATATCCATTTCACGATGAGCTATCTTCTCGGACAGGAAGGATACTGGGGTCAGGCATATCACAATAACGACTATACATATTATTCCCGTAACATCACCCATAATGCGATGGGATTCTCGGAAGGCTTCATGGGATGGGGCAACGGAATGGAGGAATATGTCGTTCCGACCTGGCCCGAGAGCGACCTCGAGATGTTTACGGGAACGGTGCCTCTTTATATCCATAACTCTCCGTTCAACGCATACTACATGACTGTCAGCGGACACAGTAACTACAGCCGCGGAGCTAATGCCATGAGCAGGGCGCACTGGGATGAGACCGCCTTTATGGAGGAGGCTTCTTCGGAAAGAGTAAGGGCATATATCGCCGCGAATCTCGAGCTCGAGTATTCCATGGCGTATCTTCTCGAACAGCTCGAAAACGAGGGGATACTGAACGATACCGTCATCGTCATCTGTGCCGATCACTATCCCTACGGACTGGACCGTAATGCGGGTCCGGGCTATATGCCTTACCTGTCGGAACTTTACGGATACGAAGTGACAAATATGGTCGAGAGGGATCATAACAGATGCATCATCTGGAGCGGATGTCTGGAGGATTCCGATCCCATCATCGTCGATACCCCGACATCGAGCATAGATATCCTTCCGACGCTACTGAACCTTTTCGGGCTTACCTGGGACAGCCGTCTGCTTCCCGGGCGCGACGTGCTCTCGGATGCGATGCCCCTGATGTTTAATCTGAACTACGACTGGAAGACCGAATACGGCACATATATCAGTTCGCGTAACGAATTCATTCCGGTATCGGAAGACATCGAGATCCCCGAAGGTTATGTCGAGGCGATAAGAGAGATCGTCCGCGACAAGATACAGTACTGCAGGGGCGTAATAGGTTCGCACTATTTCTCGTATCTTTTCCCGCTCGAACCCGACGGCTGAAAAAGAGGCATAGAAAAACCTCTTGCCAAGATCTTTCCTCAGTGTATAATCTTAATCGTATCCAAGGCGGGGTGTAAGTCCCCACCGGCGGTGATCCTCCCGCACATAGCGGCGCAGGCAAGTCCGCGACTCCCGTAAAATCTTAATGCGGGACTGACTCGGTGAGATTCCGGGACCGACGGTTAAAGTCCGGACGGAAGGAGTTGTTTTTTTATGTCCCAAAATTCCCAGAAGCTGCCTCAAAAGGCAAATGTATCATTATCCCTGAAGCTCGCTTGCGGCGCGGTAATGACGGCTTTGTCAGTCGTTCTCATGTACATGGAAGTCGCGCTTCCCTTCATGCCGCCGTTTCTGAAGTTCGACTTCTCGGAGATCCCCGTTTTAGTCGGTTCGTTCACTCTCGGCCCCTGGTACGGCGTGGCGATCGAGCTTCTTAAGAACCTTATCCATCTGCCTGTTACGGCCACCTCCGGTATCGGCGAGATGAGTAACTTCATCACGGGAAGTATCTATGTCTTCACTGCAGGTGCGGTATATTCCAGAAAGAGGACCATGAAGGGCGCCATCATCGCAATGACGGTCGGAACCATCGCTCTTGCGGTCATCGCATGCCCGTTCAACTATTTCATTACGCTTCCTCTGTACGGATCGATCTGCCACTTTACGACAGAGGCCATCGTCGGCATGAGCCAGGCAGTCAATCCCTACATCACCGACAAGACGAGCCTCATCCTCTGGGGCTTCCTGCCTTTCAATATCTTTAAGGGCGCCGTTGTCGGATTCTTCACTTTCTGGATCTATAAGCCCATCTCAAGGCTTATAAACAGCATCCACGAGAAGACTCACAAGAAGAGCTGAATCGTAAAAGGATAAATAATCAGATCCAATATGCCGGTGTCTTGGGCGGTGTATCGGATCTTTTTCGTAATGATTTTTACTCGTCTTCTCCGGGCATTATCTGGCATCTGCCGTAGTATGCCTCCAAAGACATGTCGTTCTCGTAAAGGTATGTGGCCAGTTCCACTCCGAGGTATCTGTAGTGCCAGGCCTCGACGTCGTAACCGGTCTCATATCTGTACTGCTCCTGAAAGCGTCTTACAAAACCGAATTCGTGGCAGTGCTCGTTGACCCAGCGGCCGGTCGTGGTCTCTCCGAATTCGTCGAGGATCTCGTACACGCCTTCGGGAGTGATGTCCAAAGCCAGCCCGAGCTGGTGTTCGGATCTGCCGGGAAGGGCATTCTTGCGCACGGCGAATTCTATTCCTCTCAGGTTCCTTGATCTGTCGAAAAGATACTGCTGGATATTCGCATCCCTGTAGCCGGAGACGAGGAAGAGTCCCTGTCCCGTCGCTTCGCGGCATGCATCGTACATGGCTTCCCATGCCTCACATGCTTCTGCTCTGATCTGCTGGTTCATGGAGTGCGGTGCGAGCACCAGATCCGGCGGTACATAGTCCAGCGGAAGCGCATAGTATTTGTTTATGAGTACGGTGATGTCTTCGGGGTTATCGACTATCTGAGCGGTGACCGATCTGGCGTCAACAAAGCCGTTGTACCAGGTCTCCTCGAACTGCGGGAGCACATACTCCGGCACGGGTGTCGGAGTGGGCGTCGGAAGCGGTGTCGGAGAAGGTGAAGGCGACGGTGTCGGCGTGGGCGTCGATGTAAGGGTCGGAGTCGCTTCTGCCGTCGTATCGGATGCGGACGGAATGACGAAAGTGTCATCCGTTACTTTCGCCTCACATGATGTCATCTGCAAAAGAAAAGCGGCGGCCGTGACAACCGCCGCTGCCTTGACCGGTACTTTATCTGTCCTTGTATTCTTCACAGGTCTTCTCATAGTTCTCGACTGTTCCTATATCGATGCATGTTCCGTCGCCGATAAAGGCGTAGACAGGCATCTTCTTATAGAGCCATGAAGGGAAGTTGCCGGGAGCATCCGGCGAATTGCCTTCGGCTATGTATTCCTTGAAAAGAGGAAGGATCTCTCTGCCGTAGAAATACGTGGCATAGATACCCCACTCGCTCTTGGGCTCTACGGGCTTCTCCTCCATATCGAGTACCCTGCCCGAATCGTCCAGTACCGCGATGGCCAGCTTCTGTCTCTGATGGAGCTCGGGGACCTTGATGGCGATCAGCGTGGGAGCGTTCTTCTCGCGGAAGAAATTATACATATTCTCGATGCTGTAAGTAAAGATATTATCACCTGCCAGAATGCAGATATCCTCATCGATATCTTCCTGTTCTATTGTGTAGATTATGTCGCCTATGGCGCCTCTCTTGTTCGAGTCGTCAGTAGTACCGTCGTTGATGACCTTTATCGGAGCCTTGCCCTCACGGTCACAGGATTCTGCCCACGAAGAGAACTGGTCCGCGAACCTGTCGTTTGTGATGAGAACGACCTTGGAAACGTCCGGGATCTTATCCACGGAATCCATGATGTAATCGATAATGAGCCTGCTTCCCAAAGGCAAGAGGGACTTGGGCTTATCCTTGGTGAGCGGGTAGAGTCTGGTTGCATATCCTGCGGCCAGTAATATAGCGATCATAGAGAATCCCCTTTTTTCATCCTTTCAATAAAATTTTATTAATTATACACCAAAACAAAAGGACATGCAGAAGAATTTGTAATATAATTGGGAATTGATGATTTGATTATTTTTCATTTAGAGGAGAATGTTATGGATATTTGCGCTGTGGTAATGGCAGCCGGTGACGGTAAGAGGATGAAGTCTGCACACTCCAAGGTAGTGCAGCAGGTGGCAGGTAAGCCCATCATACAATGGGTATCCGATGCTCTCTGCAAGTCCGGTTGTACGGAGCAGGTATATATAGTCGGAGATAAGCAGGAAGAGATCAGGGACGTGCTCGGAGAGGGTGTCGCTTATGTCTTCCAGGAGCAGAGGCTCGGTACGGGTCACGCCGTCATGCAGGCCGCTCCTTTCCTGGAGGGAAGGGACGGATGCGTCATAGTGCTTCCGGGCGATTCCCCGATGGTCAGCGAAGAGACGATCAACAAGGCAGTCAAGGCAATGGAAGACGGGGATTATGCCGCGGTCGTCATCACTGCCGTAGCAGAAGATCCCAGAGATATGGGACGTGTCGAAAGAGACAGTAACGGAAACGTTCTCGCGATCGTCGAGGACCGCGACTGCACTCCCGAGCAGAAGAAGATAAAAGAGATCAATTCCTCGATGTATATCTTCAAGACATCGCTCCTTCTGTCAGCACTCGGAAGGCTCTCCGCACAGAATGCGCAGAAGGAATATTATCTTACCGACACCATCGGGATCCTTATCGGAGACGGATATACCGTAGGTTCCGTCATCTGTGATTTTGAGGATACCATGGGTGTCAATGACAGGCTCCAGCTCATGCAGGCAAGCCGCATAATGAACAGAAGGATACTTAGAAAGCACATGGCAAACGGCGTTCAGATCGCCGACGAGAATTCGGTTTGGATCCACTCTGCAGTCGAGATAGGACAGGATACGATAATCCTTCCCGGAACGACTCTCATGGGCAATACAGTTATCGGTAAGGACTGCATCATCGGCGAGAATACGAGACTCGACAGCGTCGAGGTCGGAGACGGTACGGTCATCGACTATTCCGTTGCTTCTCAGTGCGTTATCGGCAAGGACTGCCGTATCGGACCTTTCTCCCACATCAGACCCGCCACGAGGATCAACGATCACGTTACGATCGGCGCATATGTCGAGGTCAAGAATTCCACGATCGACGACTACACCAGAGCAAGACACCTTACGTATATCGGCGACTCCACGGTCGGCAAGAACGTCAACTTCGGATGCGGTACGGTAACCTGTAACTACGACGGTCAGGATAAGGTCGGATGTACTATCGAGGACAACGTCTTCATCGGAGGTAATTCCAATATCCTTTCGTCCGTTAATCTCGGTAAGGACAGCTATATCGCCGCAGGTTCGACTATCACTTCCGACGTTCCCGCTCTGGGACTCGGCATCGGAAGATCCAAGCAGGTCAACAAGGATGAGTGGGTCGCCAAGTCCAACCGTCTCCGCGGAGCCAACTTCATCAAGCTGGACAACAAGAGATCAGAGGTGTAATCCATGTGGCTTATCGCCGGACTCGGTAACCCCGGGGACAAATATGCCTACACATGGCATAACTGCGGTTTCCTTACGGCCGAGCTCCTGGCTGACCGTAATAACATCACGCTCGATAAGAGCAAGTTCAAGGGAACATACGGCAAAGGAAAGATCGCGGGCAAGGATGCGATCATCTTAAAACCGTCCACTTTCATGAACCTCTCCGGCGAATCGATACTTCCCGCAGCGGCTTTCTTTAAGGTCGAGCCGAAGCATATAATCGTCATCTACGACGATATCGACATCGCCATCGGAAGCATAAGGGTGAGATCCAAGGGAAGCGCGGGAACTCACAACGGGATGAGATCGGTCATCAAGTGCCTCTCGACCCAGGATTTCCCCAGAGTAAGGATCGGAACCGGTCCCGTACCCGAGAGATGGGATCTGGTGGATTATGTCCTCTCGGAGATACCCAAAGATATCAGACAGACGGTCTACGCGTCTTTTGAGGATGCCGCGGCCGCATGTGAGAAATATATAGCAGAGAACGACTGAGCATAATGGAAGGATCCGTATCAGAACTCCTTAGACTGATCGAGAATGACAGGGGACTTATTGACGCGCAGGACAGATGCGAACGTCAGGTCTCCCATCTTAACGTGTCCGGAATGTGCGAGCAGAACAAGGGATTCCTGGCCGCATCGCTTTCCGCACGCAAGTCAAAGCTCCCGGTCATCATAGTTCCCGACCCTGCCAGAGCCAGGGTGTTCGCCGATTATATCGCGCCTTTCGTGGACGGGAGAACAGTAATACTTTCACCCGCTGAGATGTCTCTTGTATCGGCCGTCGCCAGATCCAGAGAGAACGACAGCGACAGGGCAGGAGAGATCTCGCTTATATCATCGGGCAGGTTCGGCGCAGCGATCATCTGCGCATCTGCCCTTACCAACCGCATGATATCCCCCCGGGAGTGGAACGGCTTCGTACTGCATCTCAGGACGGGTGACAGATACGAACCCGCCGATCTCATTACGGCTCTGACGGGAATGGGTTACGAACGCACGGGAACGGTCTCCGTACCCGGCGAATTCTCTTCCAGAGGAGACGTTATAGACATCTATCCTCCGGATATGGGCAAGCCCGTGAGACTGAGCTTCTTTGACGATGAGATCGACAGGATCGCGACGTTCGATCCCGAGACCCAGCGTTCGGAGGATCAGTTTACAAAGACGGAAATTTTCCCTGCGGTCGAGTATCTGTGGAAAAAGGAGAAAAGAGGCTCTCTTGCTCAGAAGATCCGCTTGAGCGGTGCGGGTGACATCAATGCCATGAACGCATCTTCGAGGACCGGCGTCGGGGAGCTTTTAAACAGGACGGTAAAGGCGGACGCCGAAGCGATGGAGACGGGAAGTCCGATCTCGGGTATCGCCAGATGGCTGCCGATAATCTATGACGAGCCCTCCTCGATCCTTGACTACATCAATACGAATACATGCATGGTCTTTATCGATGAGATAATGGAATGCAGGAGCAGGATGGATGCATATGCGGCCGACTATATGGCCAGATGCAAGAATGCTTTTGAGACCGGGACCGCGCCCAAGTGCGCTTTCGAATCGCTCCTTCCGTCTCCCGAAGCATTTAAGAGGCTCGATAAGATCGGATGCGTCACTACGCTCTCGTGCCTTCCTTCATCGGGCAACGGACTTCCCGGAGGAATTACGGTGAAGGCGTCTTCCGCCTCCGCGGAGAACTGGAGAGGAAGGGACAGGGAGCTCGCTTCCTATGTAAAGAACAAAGAGTATAAGAGCACAGTCAGATTCCTTATAACGGGAACACAGAGGACCGAAGCGCTGAGGCTCAGGCTGGCCGGCGAGGGCATAGCTCCTCAGATAGTCGGACGCGCCCTTCCGTCGGGATTCGATTACCCGGGAGCAGGTCTTATCCTGATCGGTGAACAGGATGTTTTCGGAAGCGAAAAGAAGATGAGCTCTCCGAAGAAAAAGACCGGAAGGCTGAACTTTTTCGGTGACGTCAAGCCGGGTGATTATGTCGTTCACGACGTGCACGGAATCGGTCAGTACGAAGGCACGGTCAACATGCGCATGGGCAAGTCATGCCAGGATTATCTCAAGATAAACTATGCGAAGAACGCGGTCATATACGTGCCTGTCGACAAGCTCGACAAGCTCCAGAAATATGTCGGTCCCGGCGGCAAGCAGCCGAAGCTCTCCTCCCTTGATTCAGGCGAGTGGACCAAGGCCGTTGAGCGCGCCAGATCCTCGATCAAGAAACTGGCTTTTGACCTGGTCAAGCTCTATGCGGTCAGACGCTCGGGAAAGGGATTCTCATGCGAGCCCGATAACGAGTGGCAGAAGATGTTCGAGGAGAACTTCCCCTATGTCGAGACAGATGATCAGCTCTCCGCCATAAGAGACATCAAGAAGGATATGGAAAGCGACGTCCCGATGGACAGGCTCCTGTGCGGAGACGTCGGATTCGGAAAGACGGAGGTGGCTTTCCGCGCGATGTTCAAGTGCGTCCAGAACGGCAAGCAGGCATTCATGCTCGCCCCGACGACGCTTCTTGCACAGCAGCATTACGACAATTTCATCTCGAGGGTCAGAGGTTTCCCGGTCAAGGTGGCGCTCCTGTCGAGATTCGTTCCGCCTTCCAAGATCAGACAGAGCCTCAAGGAGATCAAGGACGGTTCGGTGGATGTCGTTATCGGCACGCACAGGATACTCTCGAAAGATGTCATCCCCCACGATCTGGGACTTCTCGTGGTCGATGAGGAACAGCGTTTCGGAGTCAATCACAAAGAGCAGATAAAGGCGATGAGATCCAATATCGACGTTCTTACCCTGACTGCGACTCCCATCCCCAGGACGCTCCACATGTCGATGTCCGGCATCAGGGATATCTCTGTCCTTGACGAAGCTCCGATGAACCGCCGTCCGGTCGAGACATATGTCCTCGAATATGACGAGGAGATAGTGGTCCAGGCCTGTATGAGAGAGATCTCGAGGGGCGGCCAGGTCTTCTACCTCTATAACAAGACCGCAGATATTGACGAAAAGGCATCGTATCTGGGAAGCCTCATGCCGGGAGTCAGAGTCGTCTATGCACACGGCAAGATGAGCGAGCATCAGATGGAGAAGATCGTCGAATCCTTTATCCTGGGCGAAGCGGATATCCTCGTCTGCACGACGATAATCGAGTCCGGCGTCGATATGCCGAACGTCAATACCATGATAGTCGAGGACTCCGACAGGTTCGGCCTGTCCCAGCTCTATCAGATAAAAGGCCGTGTCGGAAGATCCGACAGGCAGGCGTACGCATACATAACCTACGATCCGGAGAAGAGCATGAATTCCGACGCGCAGAAACGTCTGATGGCGATCCGGGAATTCACCGAGCTGGGCTCGGGCGTAAAGGTCGCTCTCCGCGACCTCGAGGTAAGAGGCGCAGGTAATCTCCTGGGCGCCGAACAGCACGGCCAGATGGAAGTCATCGGTTACGAGCTCTACTGCCGTCTGCTCGATGAGGAGATCAAGCTCCTTAAGGACGAAGGAGACACATCCTATCTTCCGAAGCCCCAGGTCAATCTCGAGATCGACTTCGACTCCTATATCCCTTCTAAATACATCGACGACGAAGCCATCAGGATGTCTATCTACAGACGCATCGGCAAGATCTCGTCGCGCCCGGACTACGACGACTTCCTCGACGAAGTCACCGACAGATACGGCGATCCCCCGAAAGAAGTCGTGTTCCTCGCAGGTGCCGCTCTCGTCAAAGCCCTCGCATCCGATGCCGGCTTCGAGAGGGTCTGCTTTCGAGATGCCGGAGTACTTCTTTATTTTGCAAATGACCGCAAGATGGATCAGGAAGCGGTGGGACGCCTCCTGAAGACGCCCCGCTTCGCGGGCAAGATTATGATCTGCGCCCAGGGGAAGCCTTATATCCACTATAAGCCCACCTCGTTAAGCCACGAAAAGACTGTCGGCGAGGTCACCGATCTTTTTGACGTGCTCCTGAACACTCCCGAAGCTCCTTCCGGATCCGCCAAGGCTGACGGATCAGACGAGAAGTGATATAATACGCGGGATGCCTCTATAGTTTAATGGATAGAACAGCAGTTTCCGGTACTGCTGGTACGGGTTCGATTCCTGTTGGAGGCGCCAACGTTCACAACCTTGTTTCACATTCAGTCCTCGGCTCTTCGAGCCTGCGTAAGAAATGTGAAACAAGGTTGTTCTCTTTAGAGAAAAAACCGGTAGTTTGTGCGTGCGTAAGAAGTTTGACACGCCCCATAAAACGAAACAGGTACGCGATCAACTTCTTTAGTGTATAATATGACTCGTTCGATCATGGAAGAGCGGCAGATGCTTTCGGACGGATTGGGCAAATCGATTACAGGGAATGATCTTTTATGGGAAATAAGAAGAACAAGAACTACAAAAAAAAGAAAAAGAAGCAGAAGCAGGTAAATAAGCGCACAAGGAACCTGATCCGCATAGCGGTTGCGGCGGCTGTGGTGATTATCCTGTGTGTCATTTTCGGATTTAAGCATATAGTCACTTTCGCCCGCGAACAGGCGATCAAGAAGGATCTCAAGGCCGTATATCCTGACGGTGATATCGTTAAGATAGAGTGCGACATGGAGCCGACCGATGTTGACCGCATCATCGAGAATCTCCATCTTGCTCCCGGAAGCCTCCCGCAGACCGATATCTATTACTGCAGGATAATCGATTCCGAGGATCAGAACTGGGTCGGACTGGCGGATAAGGACGGTCATGTTTACTACGATTCGTATGTGAACGGTTATTTTGCCGATCAGCTCATCGCTTACTTCAATGAGACCGTTGATCCGGCGGACAACCTTCCCGGACTGGAGTTCGAATATCACGTGTTCACATACGAGAATCAGGCGAGATGCCTTCCTACCGGACAGATCCATTCTTTCGCCGAGTATATCGATCCGGATATCGCGGGATGGGGCTCGACACTGGCTCAGGGCTACCCGGCTCTGTGGGTCGGGGTCAGCGACAACAGCAGGGCGACGCTCGATGCCATCGACGCCTGCTTTGAAGATTCGGATTGTGAAGTGTACATCATTTTCTACGAGGCCGTGACCGGCGATAACGAGAAGATCTATTCATATTTCCCGTACGAGCAGGAGGCTGACGCTTAATAAGAGGTGAGGCATGGGGCTTTTCGGTTCAAAGAAAAAGGGATACTGGATAAAGGAAGAGAGGCTTTTCCGATCCGATTCCTATGTCTGCTCCGTCTGTAAAAAGAGGTTTTCCAAAGCGTCGTCGACATGTCCTTCCTGCGGTGCCGTCATGACAAAGACGAAGAACGATCCCGGGTGGGTGGACGATCTTGAGATGATTGACGCGATATTTGACGACTGAGGTTTGATATGGCTTTACGAACGGTAATGATCTTTCCGGAATTCGGAGAAAGGTCGGAAGTGATCGATACTATAAGGGACAGATACGACCCGCTGGCCGGTCTCGTGAGGCCGCATATCACGGTCGTGTTCCCTTTCGATTCGCCCATGAGCGACGATGAACTTTCCCGTATCCTTGATGAGAGGCTTCGAGATGTCAGACCTTTCGATGTACTCTTGAAAGGCTTTTCCAAAAGCACGGATCCCTCCGGCAATTATCTGTTCCTCGATGTCTTGAAGGGTAAGGAAGACATCATCTCGCTTCACGAGCTTTTTTATGCAAACGAATTCCGCGAGTTCTATCAGCTACTTCCTTTTTCGGGGATCTCTTTTGTGCCTCATGTGACGGTCGGCAAGGTCGGATCCTTAAAGGAACTCGATGCTGCCTACGATGACATAAAGGATATCGATCTTGAATACGGGTTTAAAGTAAAAAAGATATCCGTCGAGATGATAGGACCGAACGAGGAATCGATAATAATCATCGAAAAGGAACTCGGAGAATAAAGAAGGAGGGACAACGGAATGCTTCAAAAGACATATACGGAGACGATAGAGACAGACCGCCTGATCCTACGGAGATTTCAGAGGAGCGACTGCAAGTCGGCATGGAGAAACTGGGCATCCCTTCCCGAAGTTCAGCTTAATTACGGAGAGCCGGTCTATGAGACGGCTGAGGATACGATGAAGCTGCTCGACAGTTATATCAGAAGATACGGCAATGAGAATTATTACCGCTGGGCCGTTATCGAAAAGGAGTCGGGAGAGTGTATCGGACTGATCGCATATTTCCTGGTGGAAGCGGGAAACGAATTCGGCGAGATCGAATACTGCATAGGGACTGCTTTTCAGGGCAGAGGCTATGCGACCGAAGCCTGCCGCGCCGTGATAAGATACGGCTTTGAGACCATAGGTTTTCATAAGGTTCAGATCTGTTCGCGCGTGACCAACGTGAGATCCCAGAGGGTCATCGCCAAATGCGGATTTACATATGAAGGGACGTTGCGCGATTATTTCCATATGCCTGACGGAAGCTTCGAGGGCAGGATGTACTTTTCCATCCTGAAAGACGAGTTCAGATAAACGCTGTTTTCTTATCACGCAAAATATCGCAAAAACACGGTCCTTTTTGTGATATTTTGCGATAATCTCGCAGATTATAACAAATACAGGCTGATTGTTGTGATAGTTTGCGTGATAATCTTTTTTGGTATGTGATCCTGTTTTTCTAACGGATGCAACAGGGCGTGTCCTTTTTGCCACTTCCGGTTAATGGAATTTACTCCCGCGATATATTATCATCAGTTCATAAGATGAACGGAGGGTCTGTCATGATATTTCCCGATAAGCTGAGAGCACTTCGAAAGAGTAAAGGTTATACGCAGGAGGAACTGGCGGAGAGGCTCGGTCTGTCAAGGCAGGCGATCGCCAAATACGAGTCGGGGCAGGGATATCCCGATATAGGAAATCTCATCGGCATGAGCGAGCTGTTTAACGTGACGGTCGACTGGCTGGTCAAGGACGGCGACTGCGAAGCCGGAGCTTCTGCTGAGGAACTGCCACAGGACCTCTCCGAGCTGATCGGATTCAGGCTCCTGGCCAACCGTAATACCTATGCGGGTTTTTCAAATGAGACGGATCCGTCGCGCCCGGACTCGCACGACTTCCGTTTTGATCAGGGCGATTATACTTATATCGATACTTATCTCGGCGGCGAGAGATTCGCGGGCGAAGAGGCCGTGTGGAAGAACGGCAAAGCAGTATATGCGATGAACTACGCCGGACGTGTTCTCGATCAGAGATTCAGCGGCAACTTTTTAAAGGCGGCGCTTCGTGCGGCCGACCCGAAGATGCCCTACAGAGGACCGTCGCATTTTACCGACGGCGAATACACATATACCGCGACCGTCGAAGGCGACATCACCTGGTTTCAGGGATATGAAGAGATCAGCTGCAGGAGCGATAAAGTGTATGAATGTTATTTCCACGGAGGGCTGGTGAAGTAAGCCCTCCGTCTGGAGACGGTCTTACGGGGCGTCACCCCTGCCGACGGTTACTTCCAGGGGCGGCCTTTCGGGACGTCACTTGTGGCGCTGGTTACTTCCAGGGGCGGCCTTTGCCGAGCCAGCCGTTCTCCTGCCAGTATTCCTTTTCCTTCGGTGAGGAGCCCATATCCTTGCTCTGCATCAGGCGCATGGCCGAGAAGCAAGCTTTCGTTTTGATCCCGACATGAACATTGCTTCCGGAGATCTTTTTTGCCATCCGGTCGACGTCTTTACCGATCTTCTCCTTTTGGGCGGGAGCGACCGTTTCCCAGTTCATGGCATGAACTGCGTATCCCATTTTCCTTATATACGGAACGCCCCACCAAAAGAGCGAATCCTTTATGTCCTTGATGGCACTTCCCGTTCCCGCGCCTGACGCCGTCGATATTATGACAGCCTTCTTCGAGAACATCTCACGGCGCGGACGGTGGACCATCCAATAAGTGAATGCCAGATCCAAAAATGACTTCATTCCGGCACTTGCATGCATGCAGTATGTGGGCGTCGTGAATATCAGAAGATCGGCGCCGGTCACGGAGTCCAGGATCTTTTTCTTTTCCGCATAAAAAGGGCAGCGGCTCTCGTCTTCGATACACGAGTAGCATCCGAGACAGAAATGCTCGAGATCGCGCGGAAGGAAGAATTCCTCTATGTCTGCTCCGTCGAACTTCTCCGCGAGCATCCTGCCGATCGTATATGAACTTCCCTTGTGGTTCTGTCCGTGAACAAGTGTTATCTTCATCTGTTTATCCTCCCGTATTCCGCCGCGAAAGCGCGTATGTGTGAATCCATTATCTCCAGTGCCTTTTTCTCGTGATCCGGGTTCCTGTCGCATTCCGTAAGGAGCATATATATGGGCGAGTAGAATTCCACCGCCATCAGCTGAGGGTCGCCTTCCTTAAAGCTTCCGAGCGATATCAGCGTCTGAAAGATCTGTGCCTGATAGCTGATCGGACCATCGTATAACAGTGCGGAATAAAGCTTCGCCATATCCTTGTCCTTAAACTGCTCGAGAGTGAGCATTTTCCGGAACTTTGACATGTGATCGTCGTGCAGAAAGAACAGGAAAAGGCCTGTGCCGATCTCGCAGAGAAAGTCTTCGGAGATGTCCTTATATATCGAAGCGTCTTTGCTATAGTCCTCGCCGCTGATGCCGATCCCCAACGCCGTCTTGAGATATCTCCCGGACATCTCTGCCTTGATCGCTTCGAAGATCTCCTTTTTCCCCTTAAAATGCTTATAAAGCGACGGTGCCTTGATCCCGACGGCTTCAGCTATCTCGCCGACATAAACGTCACCGTATCCTTTCTGAGCGAAAAGCGTCAGCGCCTCGTCCAGTATCCTCTGCTTTGTATCTGACATGGCCGTTCCTTTCCGTGTGGTCTTGTGGTGTCAACAGGCGGACCGCTCTTTGTTCCGTACAGTCTCTGTTGACTTTTTCTGTGCGGCTAATTTTGATTAGCCCGATTATAGGCTAATTTGGATTAGCTGTCAAGCGTGAGAAAAAGATGTACCACGTTTTGCTGAAAAATAGTGGTTTATATGGTACAGGTATATGGTACATTCGGGCAGATGTACCATATTTTTGCGTTGAACTGCGGATCATATGGTACCGGTATATGGTACACGCGGTTGGGAATACTTAACGAGACTTGTCTTTCAGATGTACCACTAAAACCTCAAAAACACCGATCTCTCAGGTACCAACCTCTGGTACATCCGGGCATTTGTACCACTAAAATGCCGAAAACACCGATTCCGCTGGTACCAACCTCTGGTACATCCGAAAGACTCCTCGATAATACAAGCTGCATCAATCAGCCTCATACTACTCACCACTCTGGTACATCCGAAAGACTCCTCGAAAATACAAGGGGAAAAAGCTGACCGCAACGGCTGCGAAAAATAGTAACGACAAAAAAGCGCCTGCAAAAAGGCGCTTAACACTGTTACGAACACCGCAGCTTCAGGCGCTTTCGGCGAAAAAGATCACTTCGCGGCTTTGGACTCGGCGAGCATGTATTTCTTGAGATAATGCTCGTATTTCATCTCGCTGGCGTGGTCCTTACGCTGCTTGAAGTCGTGCATGTATGTCGAACTGTTGCCTGTATTGAGATGAGTGGAACGGTAGGCGATGGCCACGATGTTCATGCTGTGATCGGCGATCCTGCCGCAGCTGTAGAGGATGTCGTTGAAGACGAAGCCCTGCTCGGCTGTGCACGTGCCTTCGGCGAGCCTCTCGACGTGGGAAGCCTTGAAAGCGTCACACATCTCGCTTATTACTATCCTAAGGGGGCCGACCTCGTCTGCTTTGTCCGCTTTATCGGAGAGATAGCAGTCGAGAGATAGGGTATATACTTCGCGGACGGCGTTTATTATCCTGTTGAGCTCATCCTGCGCGCCTTCGGAGAACGAGAGCTGCTTGGTCTCAAGCTCCTCGGCGGAGTTGGCCATGTAATTGGCGTGGTCAGCGATCCTCTCGATCTCTCCTATGGCCTGGAGCATCTTCGATGACTTGTTCTTGTCGACGGAAGACAGGTGGTGAGTGGTCGTAAGGGTCATGAGATATGAACCGATATGGTCCTCGTATCCGTCGACCAGCTCCTCGTTCTTCTTTATGAAGTTATAGTCTTCCTCGTTATAGCCGTTCAGGAGCATCATGGTGGCCTTATCAAGGCCTTCACGCGCCTTGGTGATCATCTTGGTGACTGAATTGGAACACTCGGCGACGGCGATAGGGGGAGTGAGCATGAGACGTTCGTCGAGCTTGAACTCCTGCTCCTCGTCCGTTTCCTTTACGATAAGGTGCGCGATCTTTACGAGGACCTTGCTGAAAGGGAAGAGGAGGATCGTATTTACTATGTTGAATATCGAGTGGTAGGCGGCGATGCCGACGATACCGATGGTCTTATCCAAAAAGGAGAAATGGAAGATCGCGTTCCCGCCGTAGAAAAGAACGAGCCAGATAAGAGTACCGACGAGCTTGATCGTAACATGGATAACGGTAACTCTCTTGGCATCGCGGTTAACGCCGATGGATGAGAGTATGGCGGTCATGCAGGTACCTATGTTCGCACCCATGATGATCGGGATTGCCATGCCGTATGTGAGGCTTCCCGTGAGCGAGAGCGACTGCAGGATACCGATCGCGGCGGCGGAACTCTGGATGATGCCCGTTATGATCATTCCGGCGAGAACACCGAGGATCGGGTTTTTGAATGCCGTCAGGATGTTCGTGAAGCTGTCCATCTCGCGGAGCGGAGCCATCGAGCCGGACATAAGCGTCATGCCTTCCATCAGGATCGCGAATCCGATGAGCATATTGCCGATATCCTTTTTTCTCTGCTGCTTGGCAGTCATTATGAGGATGATACCGATCAGAGCGAAGATCAGTGAGAAACATGTGGGCTGAAGTAGTCTCAGTATAAAATTGTCGCTGCTGCTGATACCTGACAGCGAGAGTATCCATGCGGTCAGTGTCGTTCCGATATCCGAGCCGAAGATGACGCCGACCGTCTGCGACAGTTCCATGATGCCGGAGTTAACAAAACCGACGAGCATGACCGTCATCGCGGATGACGACTGGATGGCGATCGTAATGACCGATCCTATGAGAAGTCCCTTGAAGTTATTATCGGTTGCTTTCTTGAGAAGTTTCTCGAGCTTGCCGCCCGCCGTCTTTTTAAGTGAATCCGAGAGTACACTCATTCCGTAGAGGAAGAATGCGAGTCCGCCGAAAAGCGTAACAAACGAAAAAATATCCATATATATCTATCACCTCACGAAGATGTAATGTTCTGCGATAGCTTTCGCCTAATTTTATTATTATATATAGCAAATGTAAACCCGGTTTTTCGCTGCGTTTACAATATATAGATGACGGTCTATATATCCAAAAGCCTCGTAATACGTACAAAAACGGCCCCGCCGTGAGTGGCGGGACCGCGATGGTGTCATCCTTTTCTTGCTGCCTTTTTGAGTTTCCATTCAGGGACCTGATCGTCTGTCGCCTTGAAGTTATAGACCGGTCTTAAGACCTCGATGATATCGACCGATCCTCTTACGACATCGATGATGTCTTCGAGGGATTTGTATGCCATCGGAGATTCGTCGATCGTGCTCTCGCAGACCGATGTCGAGTAGATCCCTTCCATCGATCTGATGAAGTCTTCGAGAAGTACCGTGGCCTTGGCTTTTGTCCTCGACATCACTCTTCCCGCGCCGTGGGGAGCGGAATAGTTCCATTCGGGATTTCCCTTGCCGTACGCCAGGATGGATCCGTCTCTCATGTTGATCGGGATCAGGACTTTTTCCCCTTCGTGTGCCGCGATGGCACCCTTTCTGAGGATCATCTCGTCCGTATCGATATAGTTATGGACTGTGTGAAAGGATTCTGCTGCTTTAAGTCCGCTCTTATCGAGGATGATCTCCGCCATCAGTTCCCTGTTCCTTCTGGCATATCTCTGGCAGATCTTTACATCGTGGAGGTAGTCCTCCATGTAGGTGCCGTAGAGCCAGCAGAGATCTTCGGGGTAGGCCGCGGACGTCTTCTCATATTCCGCCGCCAATGCCTTCAGAGCGGGCTGGATCTCGGATCTTCTGCCCTGTTCTTTATAGTTCCTGATGATCTCTTCTCTTTTTTGGAAGTACTCTTCCTTGCCGCTTTGAAGATCGACCGCGAGAGACTGGTAGATATCGGCCACCTGCTTGCCCAGGTTCCTGCTGCCGGAGTGGATAACGAGATAGAGTGTCCCGTCTTCCGCTCTGTCGATCTCGATAAAGTGGTTGCCTCCGCCCAGAGTCCCGAGGGATCTGATAAGTCTCCTTGTATCCTTGAGCTGTCTGAAGCACTTGAGCTCCGAGATATCGAAGTTCTCTTTTCTGCCTTCCCATACGGACTTGCCGGAGGGGATACTGTGGCATACGGTATCAAAGGCTTCAAGATCGATCTCTTTGACATCAAGCTTAACCGTATACATCCCGCAGCCGATGTCGACACCGACGACGTTAGGGACTACCTTGTCCTTAACGGTCATCGTGGTGCCGATCGTGCAGCCTGTTCCCGTATGGACATCGGGCATGATCCTTACTTTACATCCTTCCGTGAAGGGCGTATCGAGCATCCCTTTGATCTGCTCGACCGCTTCGTCTTCACAGACTTTGGCGTAGCATACCGCCTGATTGTATTTTCCTTCAATAGTAAACATTTTCTTTTCTCCTCAGTATTATGTCTTTCCGGAAGAGATGAGCTGTGTCAGACGCTCGAGGATATCCCCCGAACCGCCTACGTTGAGGCTTCCGACATTCTCGCAGATCCTCTCCACGTATTCGAGCTCCTTGAGCTTATAGAGTGTGGGATTCTCTTCCATGAGCTTTGCCGTGTTAAGAAGCGACCTCGTGGAGGCGACTTCCTCACGTCTTGTTATTACGTTGGCCTGAGCCTTTTTCTCGGCTATAAGGACAGTGCTCATTATGTCCCTTACCGCGCCGGGGAGGATGATGTCCCTGACGCCGCAGTCCGTAACTTCGATATGATATCCGGCGCACTTTTCCTTCATCTTGCCGAAAACAAACTCAGATATACCGTCCTTGTCTTCGAGGATCTGGTCGAGCTTCTGCCTGCCGACTATCTCACGGAGAGCCATCTGGGCGACCTGATGCATATAGGCGTTATAATCGGCGAGTGACTCATAAAGAGCCGCGGCGTCGGTTATCCTGTAGTTCAGGACGAAGTTGACCCTCAGGGGGACCTTATCGGCCGTGAGTATCTCCTGACCGAGTATGTTCATGGGGATGAGCCTTGTGTCGACGAGCTGTACCTCGACGGTCTTCTCGGTCCTCCAGAAATAGTGGTCGCCGGGCTGAAGCTCTCTTACGAGCCTGCCGTTTATATAGAGAAGCCCGATCATGAACTTGTCTATGGAATAGAGCTCGTAGAGGTCGGGATCGATCCTCTCGAAGAGATATCCGGGGAAGTCGGGGGACACTTCTTCCGTGAGGTCGAAAGTATCGAACCCGTTAACTCCGGCATCCTTTCTGAAAGCGTGCTTTCCGGGCGTACATATGATGCGGTCGAACTTACCGTCGACTGTTCTGATGCAGAGCTGATTATCGAGCAGTTCGATGATATCGAAAGCCTCGTTCATGCGTGCATCATGAAGCAGAGTATCTGTAGCGGCTCTCTCCGATACGAGCTCACCCGTGATATCGTGTATCTCTATCTCCTTTCGTCCCGTGACGAAATATCTGCCGGCATTTACCATCTTTACGAATCTGCCGTCCCTGAACATTAATCCGTACTGTCTTTCGTTAATTACTACTGTTTTCATATATCTTTCCTCCATTAAGAGTTGTTATCTGATAGGGCCTCCCGTACCGGGTAAAGCGGCCGGTATCTTCAGCCTGTACCTCCCGAAGCGGAAACGGTCACCGTTCTGGCTTACGGTTCGTATCAGGCGGTATCCGTTACCGGACATGTCTTTAAGCGGTACTGCAGTTGCCTGCGCGGGCGGCCTGTTCTTTGATCTTTACAGATCTGAAACTGAAACCTACGGATTCGAACCGCTTTCTTAACGCTTTTGAGACGTCGTTGATTACCACTTCGTTTCACATACCGTGCTTTTCTGAAACACCCGCAGAGGAACCTCCCGGAGCAGCGGTGACTTTGACGAATCACCTGCAGGTCTGATCCACGTGCTCATGATAACGGACACGTTTTATGTAATCACGGAAAAAAAGTTGCGAGATCAGTTTTCGAAGAGGACAGACTGTTTCCTGATGCGGTCTCTCATGAGATCGATAAATGCATCGGGGGATGTGACCCTTATCATCGGACCGAAAGACAGAAGCCGGATAAGAAGCTCCGTCTCGTCGTCCTTGTCATAGCACAGGGTGACTTCGTAAGTGCTCTTTCCGGTCCTCTTGACTTCCTTCTGAAGGTGCGAGAAATGAAACATCACGCGCTCGAGGGCGTTCCTGGTATCGCGGAGCGTGAAGGTCACCTTTCTGTCGTTTTTATAAGGAGCAGGCTTGCGCGTGACGGACTCGTCTGTATCGGCAATACTCTTTATGCGGTTGATATTGACTACGCGTGGACCGTCGGCACACATACCGACCGCTCTGAACTTATCGTCCTTCTCGGAATATTCCAGCATGTCAGGACGGAAGACTATCCTTCCCGTCCTGCCCCTTCCCGATGATGAGACTATCTCCAGAGTCTTCTTATTCCTTACCGCATCAAGTACCCGGCGGAAGTTTTCGATATATGAGGGATCGGTAAACGGGTCGCCGTCGGCGTAACTGTCGTAGACATCGTAGTCATCGGAGGTGAAAAGAGGAGGGACGTCTTCGAGTCCTTCTATGGTCTCTCCGAACAGCATGAATCTCGGATCGAGAGTGACGGATCGAAGCCACATTTTCTGCAATGTCGTAAGAGGCATCGAGGGCTCTTTGGTGACCGGTGTCGTGCCGTCCTTACGGATCAGCTTATACTCTTCCTCGCGGAACGCTCTTTGTAATGCCAAAGCCGTCTCGGCGAATCCTTTTGCCTTCGATATCCGCACTATGTCGGATGAAGTCACGGGGCGTCTGACCGCGATCTTCAGAAGATCGGCCACGCAGTTATAGTATGCGCCGTAAAGTTCACTGAACAGCATCCGGGCCTCCTTCGTAAAGCGAATACATAGCGGTCAGGTCATCCCTGAACTGCTGCTCTGTCCTTTTGTTACTGAAACTGATACGGACGATCCTTCCGATAAAGGTCCTGATCCACGGGATCAGTTCGCTGCAATCATAGACATCCGCTTCGAACCTTGCCAGACCGTCCTCTATAACGGTCACTTTACCGCAGCGTTTCTCGCGCTGAAGCCTTGCCGGGATATGTTCCTCGAACCTGCCGTAACGCACGTCGAATTCGACATGCTCGATGTGATCTCCGACGGTCACGCCCCAGATATTCTTTTCCATGCTCTGAAGCTTTTTCCGCGCTCCGGGAAGAAGATCGGTCTGTCCGGTAATACTTATCTTCGTTATGTGATCGATACGGCACGAGATCATCCTGGCGCGCTTTAATGAGAATGCCAGAAGATGCTGTCTGGCACCCTGTGAACTGATCTTGACCTTAAGTGGGATCAGTTCTGATGTATTGGTGCCGCCTCTTCTGCTCTCGGTGGTGACTGTCAGAATGCCGTTTTCCCTCATCGCCGTAAAGATAGTAAGCATGACTTCGCTGTCCATCGTGCCGGTTATATAGTGGTGCTTGAAGCGGAACAGGGGATCGGACGGATCGAGCTTATCCTCGATAAAGGAACCGATGACTCCGCAGGGCATGACTTCACTAAAGAACCTCAGAAGATCCTTCGAGGGAAGGGGAGTCTTCGGGCACATCTTATAGTACACGGTACGGCCTTCCCTGCGGCTTACGATAAGCCCTTCCTGCTCATATTCCCGAAGTTTCTTACGGACTGTGGATTCGTCATAAACACGAGCTTCGCAGAATCCTTCCGAATATCTGTCTATGGAATCGGTTATCTGTTTAAGAGTGAGTTCGGAAGCTTCTTCGAGGATATCGAAAAGGATAAAATGCAGCGTGATGTCGCCGTCGGTGAAGCTCTTGGCCTTCCATGATTTAAACAGGGGATTCGGGCCCTCCTGGCGGCTGTCCATCGAGATGAATACTGTCTTGCCGTCAGAAGTATTCCGGAAAGACATGGACTCCAGAAGCCAGCTCTCGATCCTTCTTCTGGAATCGTCGTAGCTCCTGGCGCTCTTGTTCGTATATTCGTCCCGGCTCTTGAAGCCGTAGACATAGAACTCGCGCATGTATTCGCGGATATTATCGTAGTTCTTGATCAGTTCACTGTACGGCATAGGCTTTCTCGAGGAATCCGGCGACGCTGTCTTCTTCATTGCTCCCGATAACGCCCGTGGCGGCCTTCTTCGCCTCGGGGAGGGCGTTACTTACCGCATAGGATTCGTCCGCGGCAGCAAACATCGGGAGGTCATTTACCGAGTCTCCGAAAACGACGAGCCTGTCGAATCCGTATCTCTCCTTGAGCTTCAGAAGGGCTTTGGCCTTGGTGCTGTTACCCGGGCAGATCTCGAGCCAGAATTCCTTGTCGTAGGCGTCCTTTTGAAATACGCACTCCCATCCGGGATAAGCCTTTACGCGCTCGTAAGCGGGGCGGAGGGCTTCCTCATCGTCGATCAGTGTGAGATACCCGACCTGACCGCTGAACATCTCGTCTTTCGTATCCGTGAAGTACATCCTCTTATCGCCCGCGTGATCGTCTATATACTTCTGAAAGCCGGTGACATGGTCACTTTTCAGACAGACTTTTTCCATACTGTTTCCGACATATCTCGAGACGAATCCGCACTTAGCGGTCTCGGGGAGAAGTTCTCTCAGAAGTGCGACCTCTTCGGAGGTGAAGAGCGCCTTCTCGAGCATCTCTCCCGTACTGTTGTCGGCCAGTACCGTCCCGTTTCGCGAGATCACGGGGAGCTTCAGCTCGAGACTTCCGCATATCTCCATCGAGCTCTGTATCGATCTGGCCGTGGCATAGGTAAAGGCCAGACCTTCTCTTACCAGACGGTTTATCGTACTGACGGTGTAATCCGACAGGGTCTTGTCGTTTCTCATCAGGGTCCCGTCCAGATCCGATACGTAAAGTGTTCTTTTTTCCATGTTTCTTTATACTCCCATATCAAAGATACTGATCTGATCGTTTTTCTCGGGAAGATCGTTCATAAAGGCAAAGCAGTCTTCGGGCTTATACATCAGGCCGCTGCTCCTGCATATATCGCGGAGGAGTGCCGTAAGCTCGCGGCTGTTCGGCGAAGGTATCTCATAAGCGTAACCGTATGTCCTTATGTATCTGTCCTTAAGGCCCGGGAAATGACGGTCGAGCGCATCGTAGAAATATTCGCGGTCTCCGTCTCTCAGAGTCAGTCCCATCCCAAAATCGATCACGCCCCTGACGCCCGCATCGACGCAGGCGTTAAGGATCGATCTCACGTTGTCTTCGGTGTCATTTATGAAGGGAAGGATCGGGGTGAGCCAGGCTATGGTCGGGATGCCCCGCTCTTTCATCTTGTGAAGGACCTCGATCCTTCTTTTTGTGTTACATACATTCGGCTCGAGGATGCTGCACAGATCATCGTCGTATGTGGTGAGCGTCATCTGTACCACGCACTTGGCCTTGCGGTTTATCTCTTCGAGCAGATCGATGTCGTGGAGTATGCGGTCGGACTTGGTCTGAAGTGCGACGCCGAAACCGTACTTTTCTATGATCTCGAGGCATTTTCTTGTCAGGCCGAGCTGTTCTTCGCAGTGCATGTACGGGTCCGACATGGCGCCTGTTCCGATCATGCACTTTTTGCGCTTTGACTTCAGCGCCTTCTCGAGAAGTTCGGGGGCATTTCTTTTGACTTCTATATCCTCGAAAGCATGCGTGAACTGATAGCATCTGCTCCTGCTGTCGCAGTAGATACACCCGTGGGTACAGCCGCGGTAGATGTTCATTCCGAGCCTGCCGCCGCTCCCGTTCAGTATTCCCTTTGCGTCAACAAAATGCATATCTTCCTCTTCTCAGTATATCGTCTTCCCGGGGTCGTTGCTGAATGCCTCGAAAGCCTTTATCGTCTCGTCACGGTCGATACACAGAAGGTCCAGTATGCCG
The DNA here is from genome assembly GCA_017617295.1 of Clostridiales bacterium. Classification (GTDB taxonomy): domain Bacteria; phylum Bacillota; class Clostridia; order Saccharofermentanales; family Saccharofermentanaceae; genus Saccharofermentans. The sequence continues at coordinate 60,394 of JAFZWN010000084.1, forward strand.
TCCCTGCCGTTTCTGATGTAATCGTATATGAGATCATCGCGGAAGCCTATCGCCGCCGCGTCTTCTTTGGTATTCCCGTAATAGACCTTTTTTATGTTGGACCAGATGATCGCCGACAGGCACATGGGGCAGGGGTAGCACGAGGTATATATCTCGCAGCCGCTCAGATCGTGGGAACCGATCCTTCGGCATGCATCCCTAATGGCCGATATCTCGGCATGCGCCGTCGGATCGCAGTTCTTTAATACCTGATTGTTTCCTTTTCCTATGACCTTGCCGTCTTTAACGATACACGCACCGAAGGGGCCGCCCTCTCTCGATCTCAGGTTGTCTTCTGCGAGCCTTTTTGCCGTATTCATGAATTCGTTCATATTCCGATCCCCGTTATTCTTCAAGCTGAAACACATATCATTATACAATAAAGGGAGGAGCTCTGCGTTTTGAAAATGTCACTTATCATCGGCAGGCATATATAGTAATATAACTTCATGGCGGATAGTTATTTTCAGAAAACATACGAGGAAGAAGTGGCTAAGATCCCGTTCCTTTTCAGGTTTACAAGGACAAAGGTGATCGTTCTTATCACCCTTCTTATCATATGGCTCGTTACCGATATCTGTCTCGGAGTTTATATCAAGCAGGATTCCTATGATGCCATGACCGTCATCGAAGGACGCGGCATGGCTGTCAGGACGAATTTTGATTCATGGGCAGTCTTTACCGCAGCCAACATCGCCCTCGTACCGATCCTTCTGTGGCCGGTGGTCGGCATATGGTTAGACAGGAAAGCTTTCAGGCAGGCATCAAAGCTGACGGCTCTTCATTCCGACTGGGAGAGGATGCAGAACAGAAAGGAAGCGAGCCAGATCCGCGAGGAAGTCACAAAGACGACTGAAGCTAATCTGATGAAAAAGCTCGAGAATAAAGCCGAGTTTTGCCCGGTCTGCGGACTGTTGATACTGCCTGAGGATGGATATTGCCGGACCTGTAATCCGCCGGTCACTGAAGACTCCGGAGATCAGGATACAGAGGAGTTGCCGGATATCTGAAGCGGCGCCCCAAGGATCGGTCATGCCGCTCCTTCAGTGAGTGCGCAGAGTTGAAGAGACCTCATAAGCGGTATATTCATGAGAGAATTCATATCCGAGCTTCTCCGCCAGATGCACGGAGATCATATTATGCGCGTCCCAGCTCGGGTAAAGGCCGTTATCCAGACAGTCAAGTATCAGTGCCGCGCTGGCTGCCGAAGCCAGGCCTTTACATCTCTCGCTCTCGCAAGTATCGACTTCGATCTCGATCCCTTCTTTATATGCGGTATATGACGAAGCTCCCGACACTATCTTTCCGTCCTTTAAGATCACGATTCCGCGGCCTTTCTTAAGATAGTCTTCCTTGGTTCCGAATGCGGATATAAAATCGGCCGTAACGGGATCCTCAAGACACAGATCGCAGATACCGGAGTCGATCTTTTTAAGTTCATATCCGGAGGGGATACGATCGACCAGGCTTTTAAGATATGCCGTATCGAACTTCGTGTCTTTCCTGATGGCATAGCGTGTCCTCTTTATCGAGTCGGGGAAGCATTCTTCTATGAGGGCTGCCCACAAGTCGTTTTGAGGGATCATGATGACGAAGCCTTCGGGCTTTCTGATGATCAGCTCCTTATCGGGCTTTCCCGCGAGGAAGGCAAAACAGCCGACGAATGCCATCGCGGATCCCGGGTGATCCGTGTCGGTCACATAGATCTTTCCCATGACTTTCTGAAGGCAGGAATATATAAGGGTCTCTTCCCACCCTTCAAAAAGTGATGCCGCTTTTGCCGTGTCATTAAGCTCATATATCATGCACAGATTATTATATCAGAATCCGGCTTACAGTAACGTTACCATGTTCCTTCCGCTGTGCTTTGAGATATACATCGCTTTGTCGATCCTGTTGAAAGCTTCAGTAAAATCATCTTCCGGCATAAGCTCGGTGACACCGACGGAACATGTTATATGACCTGTTTCCGGGAAGTCATATCCTTCAACTCTGACCCTGAGTTTTTCCGCGCAGTCTTTGGCGTTTTCTGCATCTTTCCCGTAGCAGACGATGACGAATTCCTCGCCGCCCCAGCGGCCTACGGAAGCTTTTTCTTCGACTGCGAAGTCTTTCATGATCCCGGCGAAATGCTTGAGAGCGGTATCGCCTGCGGAGTGACCGTATGTATCGTTTATGTTCTTGAACATATCAAGGTCGATGAGCATAACGGAAACGGGATCATCGTTCTTCTGCTTAAGCGACATGGCATTATGGAACTGAGTCTCTATCTCGCCGTGGTTGAATACGCCCGTAAGCGGATCGGTGATAGCCATCTCTTCATATCTCTTCAGTGTGGAAAGGATCTCCATGGAGTTCTCGTGGATATCCTGGACCATAAAGACGAAACGGTAGTCGTCCTCATAATTGGTCTGGGCGCGGCTGAAGATGAGCTTGACCCAGATGAACTTGCCTTCGAGGTTACGCATCATGCAGTCATAGGAAGCGGTACGTCCGGGCGTGAAATTCGCCTTCAGGTACTCGGGATCCGTACGGCGGAGGAACTGTGCCTGATCCTCGGGCCAGATCATGTTTACGATCATCATCCTCCAGTCGGAATACTTAAGGTTGTAATTAACTACATCATCGGAGATCTCGGCGACGTTGATGCTGCTCGTGGTGTCCTGTACCAGATCGATATACATCGAGAACAGGTAAGAACTCTGGATCGTAGTGATCTTCTTGGAAGTAAGCGATTCCTGCAGTGATTCGTTGTCGTCGAATTCGTCCAGGATAAGCAGATACTTCTTCGTCTCATCAAAAGGATATACGGTCATCTGAACCAGATGAGCCTTTTCCTCATTCTCGAGAAGGAGCTTTAAGCGGCGGCTGTATTTTTTCTTGAAGATACCTGTGTTGTCTGCGAAGATCTGATAATCTTCGGATACTTTCTCGTTTGAATCGTTAAAGTGGAACCACAGATCCAATATCAGATCATGATATCTTCCCGCCCCGGCCAGGAAGCTTTCAAAAAAGCCGCGCCGGATAATGGTCTTGTACTGGTCGATCTCGGGATCGACTATGATAGCGGCATCGACATTGTCCACAAATACTTCGGAAAGATCACTGACATCATAATCATTCAAATTCTTGTCTTTCATACCTCAGTCCTCGCGTCCTGATAATCTTATTACCTTCTTATCAAACCTGATATGCCTGATGTAAAACTATTTTTATTATATAGCGCGAGTCAGATCATAGTGTTAACAAAGTGAAAACAAAGAAGTGAGATTATGTGAATGACGGGGAGTTACCGCTCCTTATCAACGTTGAACAGAGACTCGAAAGTCTCCGGTCTCATATGAAACTGCGGGAAGCACTCGTTAAAGATGTCACAGTATTCCTTTTTCATTGAATATCCTTTCAGACCGGGTTGCCTTCGCCGTCAGTCATGGGGTAGAAGCACTGTTCATACTCGATCCCGCTCCATCTGTCATGGTCGGGATCGTACGACTGAGTGTAATAATCAATGACTTCGCCGCCGGAAAACTCCACCTTCATGATCCCCTCTTCGAGATCAACGGTGTAATACCCCCCGGCGTCCATCGAGAGACCGATGATATCATCCGCATCGTCTTCATCCATCGCAAAGCTCATGATCAGTTCTCTTCCGTTGATGTCGATATTGACATCTTCAGCATCTATCCGGTACGGGTCGCTGTCTTTGATCCAAACAGATACGGGACGGTGTGATCTCCACTCTCCTTCTCTCAGCACGTACTCAAGTCCGCACTCCGGGTGTTCCTGATCTTTTATCTGATAGTTGTCAAAGACGATGCAGAGATCACCGTCGAGATAATAGTATCCCTTAAGTCCGAGCATATTACCGGGATCGCAGGCGAAGAGCCAGTCTTTTTTGCCGACGCCGTTGCATCCCGTTATCAGCGAAACGCAAAAAACGAAGATAAGGATGACCGTCGGTATCTTTCTCAGATTAAACATAATACATCCCCTTTTTCGGAGTTACAAAACGACTATACCATATAACACGTAAAAAACCTTATTTGGTCGCGAGTCCGGTCAGCCTTATATCGTCCAGCTGCCCGGCAGTCAAGGTCCCTGCATTATATAGAAGAAGATATTCGTTCTCGATCGAGCTGTCAAAGATCAGAAGATCATCCGTATTGATCGTTACCTTTACTCCGTTTTCATACAGGATCTTTATTGGATGATCCCTGAAGCCGGGCGCGTATCCGAGCATCACGTTACTGCTCGGACAGACGTTCAGCTGTATCCTGTTATCAGCGAGGAACCGCATGACTTCATCGGAAGAAGCAGCATGGATACCGTGATGTATCTCATCCAGTTCCAGTATATCCACGGCGCGCCTTACGTCCTCGGCAGAGCCGCTCTCGCCGACATGGATCCTCTTGATAAGACCGTACTGTGAAGCTTTACGGTACAGCGGAAGAAAGTCTTCAAAGGGTCTTATATCCTCGCCGCCGCACACATCGATCGACCTGAAGTATCCGCTGGATAAATACTGTTCGATCTTCTCCGCTTCTGCATTGATATCACAAGCTGATACATAAGTCAGTTCAGGCTCGAAAACTGTATCATGGCAGTACATTCGGCGGCAGCTTTCAATGATTTCCCGGAAGGTATCCATTCCGCCGACGAGCTCGATCTCAGCGGCTCCGAAGTTCATGGAAAGACGCTTGATGTTGTTCCGCTTTGCTTCGGCAAACGCGCCTTCCCACCGGAGGATTATCCCTTCACTGCCGCTGCAGTACGGTTTGATCGAACCCGTGAACCATTCCTGCATGCCCATAAGACCGTCGAATACCCGGGGCGGTCTTGGGAGTTTTCTGTCGATCTTCGTTTCGAGCCACGCGAGGCGGCATCCCTTGGTGGAATGGTTGTGCAGATCGCTCTTGGGAGCATCCAGAAGCTTTTGTCTATTGTTTTCTGTTAAACCGTCAACAAACATGATCCAACCCGTTTTACCTTTAAGAACATTACAGGAAGAGTTACATTTCCGACACAATTATACCATTGATCCTGTAGTATAATGGCGATATGAAGATATGCGTTTTAATCGGTGACATGTACAGGGATTTTGCCCTGTCGATCATAAGGCATCTTGATCATTATGCCCGGGAAAAAGGACATCGCATTGATGTGTTCGGAACCTGTTCGATCTACACCAGCAATCCTCTCTATGTCAACGGTTATAAGAGCATCCTTTCCCTTCCGCCTTTTCATCAGTATGACGGCATCATCCTCTGCTATGATACGCTTATCCATGAGGGGATGGGCAAGGATCTGGTCGATGATCTGCTCTCTGATATGGATGCTCCGCCTGTCGTCTGCATAAGGGCGGCGATTCCGGGGTTTTACAATATCATCCCCGATAACAAAGGTCTCATGTATGAGATCTCAAAGCATGTCATCTCCAAGTGCAGCAAAGGCGATATCGGTTTTGTAACGGGGAGAGAGGATCTCGAGGATTCTTTTGAGCGCAGGGCCGGATTTGAAGAAGCAATGCAGGAGGCCGGTATAGAGATCCCGGAGGATAAGATCTTCCACGGCAATTACTGGATCACTCAGGGGTCCGAGATGGCCGATTTCTTCATTAAGGAAGACGGGACGTTGCCCGAGGCGATCATCTGTTCCAATGACTATGAGGCGATCGCACTATGTAACGAGCTGATATTAAGAGGATATTCGATCCCTTCCGATACCATCATCAGCGGTGTGGACAATGCTACGGAGGGAGAGACGCATATTCCTTCCATTACGACTATCGAGATCTCCAAGGAAGCTTTCGTCGATTCTGCGATGAAGGTCCTCGAGGATGCGGTTTCCGGGAAGAAACCCGAACTCACTACTTATGTCCCGGGCGAACTCATCCTTCGCGAAAGTACTGCAGATCAGGTCGTCGAGAGAGATGCTTTCCGTTCGCTCAGCATTCAGAATGTCGTCTCCTCCGCGTCGATGGACGACATGAGAGAATTTGTTGCCATCAATGCCATTTTCGAGGGAGCCCTTACCGATGAAGCCTTAACGCAGATCGCGCTCGATCAGTTGAAGAGCGTTAAGAGCATAAAGTCGTGTTACCTGTGCAGATACCGCGAGAACGACCGCGAACTGACCGGGTATTTCCCGGATAGGGGGGAGAACCGTATCGTGAACATCTCATTCCCCGATGACAGATTCCTTCCCGACGGTCTCGACAGCGAAGAACACGGGATGCGCGTGTATCTGTCGCTCCTTTACAAGAATGAGGTCTACGGATATTCCGTCTTTGTTTTCGATACAGGCATACAGAGCTTTATCAATTTCAAGATCGAATTTCTGCTGGCTCAGATCGGGCAGAGCATAAACAGGCTCGAGCTGTATAACAAGCTGTTCGGTATCTCTGATGTTATCAGTCTTTATATCAAGGATCCTCTTACGGGGATATTGAACAGGAGAGGATTCGATAAGAAGATATCCGCCATGTTTGACAAGGACGGAAAAAGGATCAGGGACATAGCCGTCGTGTCGATAGATATGGACGGACTGAAGGATATCAATGATACATACGGCCATAAATCCGGAGATGAAGCCATAAAGCAGACGGCGGCATGCATTAACAGGGTGCTTGAGCCGGATGAGTTCGTAGCAAGGATGGGAGGCGACGAGTTCGTCGCGATAATCGTACTTTCCGAAGTCGGAAGGATCGGCAAGTTCATACGTAATGTCAGGAATAATATCAAAGACGTGAACAAGACGGGCAATTATCCGTATGAGCTCAGTTCCAGCATCGGCACATGCGAACTGACTGACTGGCACGGCGTCATGGATTGTATGAGCAAAGCCGACAAAGCCATGTATCTTGAGAAAAAGGCAAAAAAGAAGAACCGCTGACGGGCGGTTCCTCTTCTTTTTATATCTCTTGATCCAGTCTTATTTTCATATATCCGCATGTGAACGGGAAGAAGTCGAATCTCTGTGTTCCTATATGGACAGCGCCGTTATCCTCGTACCACTTGCGGAGTACTTTATTCTCTTCGACGATGCTCAGGTTCATGGTATTACATCCGAGAGAACCGGCGATCCTTACAGAATGGTCCAGCAGCGCCTTTCCGATGCCCTTGTGCCTGTGATCGGGAAGGACTGCGATGCTACCGAGTTCGCACTCTCCGTTATCCTTTATCTCGAGCGAATAAAATCCTGCCGGAATACCGTCGTCCTCATAGATATACATCGGCCTTTTCTGTTCGTTCATCCAGTATTCGATGCGCTCGGGACACATTGCAAATGCGGTGAACCTCGGCGCGTTCTCTTCGGTGAATCCGAATTCGTCCGCGACGGTCTTAAAGCTCTTTCTGATGATCTCCGAACATGCGGGTATGTCTTCGGGACGGACCTTCCTTATGGGAGATCTGTATTCCATCCTGCATCTGCCCCAGGCTTCGTCATTATAGATGAACGGATCCTTCTCGATCCTTACGGGCTTAAAGCCGGCTCCTTCGTAACACTTCCTTGCCTGCTCGTTTACATCGAATACTATGAGTCCGACCGCATCGGCACCGGTCTTCCCGATGCCGTATCTGACGGCGGATCCGATCATCTTCTTGCCGAGGCCTTTTCCGCGTTTTTGAGGGTCGACGATCACGAACTTAAGGAAGCCCTCGTTAGTATCTTTGTTGAGCGAGTAGCAGAAGAATCCTTCCGGCTTACCGTCGTCCCCTACAGCCACGAACGGGCGGTCACCGTGACGCTTTCCTATATCCGCAAGCACTTCATGAAAGTTGTCCTTTTGAAGCGGAAAAGCGAACCTTCCCGCGCACCAGAGCGCGTGAGTCCGCTCATCAACGCTCCAGTTCTTTATTATCTCAAAATCATCTTCTTTGTTATATTCTCTTATATTCATTGTTCTATACCTCTGTGAAACTCTTCTTTTGTTATCTCCAGTTCGACTACTTTCCGCTTCTTTCCGTTGACGTCCATGACGGAATCGGAAAGTACGGAGGAAGGACGGAATCCGCATGATCTGTAGCAACCGTATGCGGGCGGATTGTCTTCGTATACTCCGATGGTAACAGTGTCCGCACCAAGGATGTCAAACGCGTATTTAAGAGCCAGACTGATCATCTTCTTGCCGTAGCCTTGGCCGCGCTTTTGCGGATCTGCGAGGACCCATCCCAGGCGCAGGATCTTGGGGTTACCGTTTATGTATCTTATGATCAGCGAACCGACCGAACCGTCGCTGCATACAGCCGTCAGAGGATAGAAATTATCCTCCTCGGAACAGTCACCGTTCTTTTCCAGATACTTCGTGTTTATGATGTCCGCCGTAAGAGGGTAGGGGCCGAATAATGTTCCGCCCCAGTTAAGGTATGTCTCTTCACTGTCACACCAGGAGGCGATCTTTTCCGCATCACATTTCTTATATGGTCTTAATGTCAGCATATCGTTTCTCCTTATCAGTTAAATACGATGAGCGGGATAAGCATCTCGTCTTCCGTAAGTCCCGCATGCATCGATCTGTAATCCGCATCGGTGAAATATATCGACAGATCACCCGTGGCAATGGCGATATAGTTACCCAGATACGACTGCAGGTCATCGCGCTCTTTGGCGGTGCCCAGCATCTTTCGCTCCAGTACTTCTTCAGTCTTCATAAGCCAAAACTTATCGCCGAATTCTTTGTTGAACTCCTTCTCGAAAGTCTCCTCCATCCCTTCTCTGACGAACAGGTTGAGGGTCCTTGGCTCGAGCGAAGGATTACGCTTAAGGCACTCATATATCTTCGGGTAATCTTCGATCCTGGCTGAAGACGTGTTGATGTGCCCGTGGTCTGCCGTTATGAAGACGATCGTATCTTCAAGATCCGTGAGTGTACTGACCTTTTCCTCGAGAGAAGCGAGCATATCGAATACTTCCTTAGATCCTGAGCCGTATTCGTGGAGCGCTCCGTCAGGCTCACTCCAATAGGAGTAGATGTATTTCTTTCCGGGCTCGCTGCACAGCGTCTTTATCCTCTCAAGTATCGTATCTATGTCCTGCGGGAAAGGCGGCATGAACGGCATGCTCTCGTATGCGGTCCCACCTGCTTCGTTGATCCTTTGGACTACGCTCTTGTACGGTGTGTGCGTCCACGCGAGGTTGTAGTCGGCAGCGGGCTTGTCCGTATTCTGCTCTATGTTAAGAAATACCGTGACGTTCTTATCGACCTGCGGGTAATACATATCCCATCCGAGCCAGCCGTGCTCGCAGGGCTGAAGGCCAGACATGGCGGAAGTCGTGGCAGCAACCGTGGTAGGGAGGAAGACTGACGTATATGATCCTGCCAGATGCGATCTGAATACACCGTCTTCCTTAAGATGGCGCTCTATGATCTTTGTTCCCATACCGTCGAGAAGGAGCACTACCACGTTCCTGTATTCATTCTGAAGGAAACCGTCTGCAAGCGGCAGTGTCTTGCCGACCGTTTCCGCCCCGAATGCCTTCAGGATCGAGTTAGGCAGGTTCGCGAGGCAGTTACTGTAATCGGGCATTATGATATCCATGTCTAATCCTCCTTAACAAAAAATCACCTGTCTCCAAGAGACAGGTGATGATCTTTTACTCTTATAAGTTCATTCTTCTCTCGGTATCTTATTCATACGTCAAAATACGACCGTGATATGCCACTGTCATTGTCACTCTATTTGAATATACGGATGCCGAAATGATCACGAAATGAACTCCTTTTTCTGATTTTGAAGTAGGTTAACATTAAGATCACTGAGTGTCAAGGTTCAACTTATCAAGGTTACGCGCGATCCATTCCGTCATCATCCTGTTTGTCTCGCAGAACTCCTCGTACTTATCCTTCCCTGCAAAGAAAGCCGTTGATACGAACTGGTTTGCAAGTATCATGTAAGGGGGCGCTTCCTTCTCGAATCTCCTTATGCTTCTTTGTTCCAGATAGTCCAGTGAGGACCTTTGCCGTAGCCGATCTTCTCATAGAAAGGATCTCCTCCGCCTGTCATGTGAGTGGCGCCGAGCGGCTTAAACCGTCTGTAGTGTCTTGTGAGGGCGGCTGCAGCCAATCCCCTGCGGCGATGGTCGGGATGCGTACACAGGGGCTCCATATATGCCAGGTGATTCTCGGGCACCCACCACATTCCCGAATAGCACACATACTCTTCGTTCTCATCAGCTATAATTACATCATACTGATGTGTGGAATGAGGCGGCGGCGACATGAAATCTGCATATCCGCTCTTATGGGATTTGGCGGGAGTCCATTCAAGTGAATCATCGTACTTATCCCAGTCCTTGAACTCGCCCTTATCTCCGTGTCCGAAGCCGTACCAGCAGAGCTTGGATATCTTAACGATATCGAGATCCTTCTCTTCCACAAAGTGATAACCTTCGGGAAGTTCGTAGTTCAGTTCGTTTGCAAAATCGAAGACTTTATCTTCATATTCGAACACCATCTTGTAGCCTCTTTTCGCTGCCGCTTCCTTAAGGAACTCCTGTCCGTCAAAGAGGATAAACTGCTGCTTGCCGTCGAAGTGCGGCATCGTTGTCATGGCATAGTCTATAAGCTCGTCCGCCAGGAATTCGTAGCCCGGACGCACCCTGAAATGTATATCCGTAACAGGCGCTTCGTAGAATACGAATGCCACGACTTTGTCGCCGTCGAACCAGATCCTGTCTAGAAACGAATATGACGTATCCATCCACGAGCTCGACATAGCATACTCGAAGAACGGTGCACCGATATCACCCTTATCCCTGTCGTAGATCCCGGTAAAGAAATCCCACAGGAGATCCATATCTTTATAGATCGAAAACTGTCTTGTCGTAATGTTCATGTTAGTTCACCTCCTATCCCCAAAGCGGGATATCATCCATCATGCGTGAGTTATGGATTGGAACATAAAAGCGGCATCTCTGTTTTCCTCGAAGAACTTACCATTCACGAAGAAATGACAATCTTCTTCAACCACTTCGCTCTTAGTAAAGCCCGTCGTATCCTTAGGCGTGAATCCCAGCTTTACATGCTTTATCTCTTTACCGAAGGAAGAGATCACCTTATCGATGTCACCTGTTCCGATAACCGCATGAAGGATAAGCGTTCCCTCTTCGATCTCGGCTATTGCATATGTATCCAGGTCAGGGATATAGAACGTATTCTCCTGCATAAACTGCGAGAGATAGAACATATAAAGTCCCGTGTTATTTACCATATACATATCTGCGTTCTGCTTAGTCGAAGAAAGGATATCCGCCATCTTGTCCCAGTCGTTTTTATTTGACATAGGAACTGCTTGGGCTGATCTTTCACTATCGATCTTAACATCTTTTGAGAATCTGTATTCCTTACTCTCCGTAAAGCCGGACCTAAGATAGAAATCCGATGCCAGATCGTTGCCGTAAAGATATATGCCGTCGGCATCTTCGTTGTCTTTCAAGACCCTTTCCATAAGAAGACCGGCATAGCCTCTTCTTCTGTAGTCAGGATCGGTCATAACTGTACCAAGCTGGACAAGATGAACCACTTCTCCTTTGTAGTTCATGTCACATCTGTTGACAGATATGTTAGAAACGACCTTACCGTCCTCTATTACCGAATACGGATCGTAATTATCCTTCCAAAAACCGTTTTGATACCAGGCTTCGAAGTTCAATCCGAATACTTTTCCCGCCAATACATTAAAAGAATCCCGATGATCCTTGTAATCTCTATATCCGTGCATTATTTGCATATTTATAAACTCCCATACCGGGACATAGTTATTCCCGGTCGAATCAATTATCTAATATTTTAAATGGAAAAATTATCCTTTATAAACCCGCATCACAACAAAGGGGACTACTACAAAGGATAATGCTGATGCTCAAATAACAAAGAAAGGTTTCACAGGAAGATTAAAACACACATCTTGAATTATCGCAAGGGCAATTACTCTGATGATATAATCAGGTTGATGAAGGGATTCCCTTTGTTGAGAATGATATATGATCCAAGGCCGTTAAATGATCAGATATTAGGAACTGCCATATAATGATTAAAAAGGGGAAAAACTACAAGATGGCGGATAAGAAATATGGAAAGAAGATTCGTCTTAAGATCAAAGATGCCGATCGGTACATGCATATTACGCCTTTGAACGATGCGGATGTCCTGGATGAATTGGACCGCCGGGGAGCTCTTTATTTTTTTCATGCCCCTGATGAAGGTTTTAAGAAATCAACTTATAATCTTTTCCATGACTTCGGTCTGGTCGAGCCTCCCCAAGAGTTAAACTTCTATGCGGTTACCCGTGAGGTGTTCCTTGAACATTTCGATTATTTTGACAGCAAATACTTCAGATATGAGGTCATCTATGTGTTGCCTTACGCATCTATCAAGACAGATAAGGAAAAGTTCAATGCTTTAAGAACTGAATCGTTCACGTTTGTCTATTATGCGGACTTTACCGATCTTTGTGACGGTATCGTGTCCTTGCCTGATTATGGGATTTGGTACAGGTATAAAGATTTGAGAAGAGGGAACCGTGATCAAATGCTCTGACAAATCGCAATAGAATGATTTATTGCATTATTCGACGAAAGAACAAACGCTATTACATTTTTTCGGACGAACTTTTTATTGCAATCTAAGGTATCGGTTACTTCTCAAGTATCGTAGATATAAGCTGATTATTCATTTGTAAAGAGTTTTGCGTCGGATGGTAAAATACTAAAGATGGAGAGAAGAGACCTCTTTGTCGAGAATATTTTAACAAAATGGAATATGAACAGATGATCATTGAATTAATTAGCAAAAAGTATAAGTCATGCATTAAGTTAATGGACCCCATAGAATGTATTGACATTAATCTGCCGGAATCTTTGAAAGAGATCCTGTTGAGTTCAAATGGAGTTTTAGAAACAATGCCGCATCCCAAAACCGGTGAAATGATGGATATAGGATGGATTGTGTATTCATACGATGTAATATGTCGCGCTACAGCTTATTACAAGAAAGAATATGGATTATCAGGAACCGTCTTTTCTGATGATGGTGCCGGAAATCCATACTATATTTTCCAAGATAAAGTATATGAGTTTGATCCGATAGATAACGAATCTGTCCTTAAAGCCGATTCTCTTGAATTATTTTTTCACAACCATGAATAACACTAAATGGAACGAGATATTTAATGCTTTCTATAAAAACGAGTGTACGCAAGGTACTCCTGTTGTTCGTTGGAGAACAAAAGATGTTGAGACCGGTTATATATCTGATTGGGACGGCACCTGGACGCATTTCGGTTGTGAACCTCGTGAATGGGATAAGATCGACTTTCTGCAGATCGAACTTACGAAGGATAATTCTGTTTTTGTATTAGATGTACTTAGACAGATTCATGTGCCCGGTGAAGAACATGATGGTATCATATCAATATATGGCTACAGAACCGATGTAGATTATCTTCGATAGGCAGTTAACTTTTGAAAAAAGAAATAAGCTGGTAGAAATGGGTGAAAATAAATGGATATAAGAGCAAGTATAGAGGATACACGAAATGGCTTTGA
>JAFZWN010000085.1 GCA_017617295.1 Clostridiales bacterium
AAGCTTATTACCGCTTTACCTCTGTGCATCTCAAATGTACCGTAAGGCAATTGCTTCAAACGGTGTTTAAGAAAGGAAATCTTAAGTTCGTGAATCTCTCTGATATCCATAGAGATATTATAAAATGTCAGTGTTGAAAATGAATCCCCCAAATACCGACAAATGGACGTAATCCGTCGACAATTATCGACAATGTTCAGATACCTATACGGGAATGAAGATGTACCATATTTAGGTCGAAAACATAGGAATATATGGTACAGGTATATGGTACATTTGGCTATATGTACCACATTTTTGCTTTGAACTGAGATTATATGGTACAGGTGTATGGTACATCATTCGCAGCACGTATAATTCTTTTAAGCCCAAAGCCGCTTAGCAATGCGCCTTGCGCAGGCCTGACAGCCAAACAATCGCAGATATGCGGGCAAATAAAATTAGTAGACCGGATCTGTAAATATCCTGCGCTCCCTGAAGTAGGCGACCTCGCCGAAGCCGAGAGCTCTTAAGTATTCGCAGACTTCCCTGAAGTGGATGCCCGAAGTCTCCGTGGTATGAGAGTCGGATCCCAAAGTGATCAGCTTACCGCCCATCGAGGCATATCGCTTTATTATCTCAGGATCCGGGAATGCCGAATGGAGACATTTCTTGATCCTCGAATCGACGATCCTGGTGTTGATCTCCAGAGCACGTTCGTCGGCGATCAGCGCCTCGAATAACCGGTCGAACTCGGAAGGACAGTCGGAATAGAGGATATCCTCGGTGTTTGAGGGATTATAGCGGTTTATATAGTCGAAGTGCCCTGCAATATCGAAGTCCCTGACTCTTTCGGCCATCTCGGCGACCTTTCCGATATATTCCTTATGACGTGTTATTCGGTCGATCTGATAAACGTCTTTACTGTAGTAGACATCGATCCCGCGGAACAGGTGATTGCTCAGGATTATCTCGTCAAAGGGATAGGATGAGGCGGTAGCGTCGATCTTTCCGGCTGTGGATGTCTGGTATCCGAATTCTATCCCGGCCAGGAGCTCGATACCGCTCTCAAGTGCCTTTACCCTCCACGAAGGGAAGACTTTGAAGTATTCATCCAGGTCGTAGGTCTGTATATTGTCGTTCGGATCGGGGTTATCTATCTCATAGTGTTCTGTGATCGCGACGCGGCGAAGTCCTGCCGAAGATGCGGCTGACACCAGTTCTTCATATGTCATCTTGGCATCGGGAGAAAATTCCAGTGTATGGTTATGTGTATCCGAAAACATAGACTATCCTCAAATTCTTTTCGTTATTTTCCGCTAATAATGGTATCATATTCGAGTAATAAAAAATATAAGAAGAAGGTGAACATATGCCTAAGAAGACTAAGAAGGATGAGACGAAGGAACTTTTTGCGGAGTTCCCGAACCTTTATAAAGAGATGTCTCAGGATGAACTAGATGCCTGCATGCAGTATGCTGAGGAATATAAGGCTTTCCTCGATATCTCGAAGACCGAGCGCGAGTTTGTGGAGAATACTATCGAGGCGGCTAAGGAACTCGGTTTCAAGGATATCTCCGAAAAGAAAAAGCTCAAGGCCGGGGACAAGGTCTATGCCTCCATCAAGGGCAAGGGACTTATGCTGGCTGTGATCGGCAAGAAGCCCGTATCAGAGGGATTCAACATCCTTGGAGCTCACGTGGATTCTCCCAGGCTCGATCTCAAGCCCAACCCCGTTACAGAGGAGTCAGAGGCTACTTATTTCAAGACTCACTACTACGGCGGTATCAAGAAGTATCAGTGGACTACTATCCCCCTTGCCATCCACGGCGTTGTCTATACCACCGACGGAACATGTCATAAGATCATTGTCGGCGAGAAGGATGAAGATCCCATCTTCTATATCACTGATCTTCTTCCGCACCTCGGAAATGAGCAGATGAGCAAGAAGGCATCCGAATTTATACCCGGAGAGGATCTCACCGTCGTTATCGGCGGAATGCCTCTGAAGGATTCGGAGAAGGAGCCTTATAAGGCATGGGTCCTTAAGTATCTTAACGATAATTACGGCTTGAAGGAAAAGGATTTTGTTACTGGTGAACTTGAGATCGTACCTGCCATGAAGGCGAGAGATGTCGGATTCGACAGAGCCTTTATCGCTGCCTACGGCCACGATGACAAGGTATGCGCTTATCCGGCATTCACCGCTTTATTCGCTCAGGAGAAGCCGAATAAGACTTGTGTTACTATGCTGACAGATAAAGAGGAGATCGGTTCCTATGCGAACTCCGGTGCACAGTCTGTTCTCTATGAGAACTTCCTGATGGAGATATTTGCCAAGACAGGCGACGGATCATTTGACCTTCTGAAGTATCGAAAGGCCATCGAGGCATCCAAGATGCTTTCCACTGATGTAAGTAATGCATTCGATCCCAAGTATGCTTCGGTTTCTGACAGCAAGAATACCGCTTATATGTCGAAAGGCATCAAGCTCGAGAAATATGTCGGAGCAAGGGGCAAGTCCGGAACAAACGAGGCTACCGGTGACTTTGTCGCTGAGATCACGGGTATCTTTGACAAGAACAAGATCGCATGGCAGACGGGTGAGCTCGGGAAGGTCGATGCCGGCGGCGGCGGAACGATATCAGCATATATGGCTAAGTACGGAATGAACGTTATCGATGCCGGAGTACCCGTATGGTCGATGCATGCGCCTTATGAGGTCATTTCCAAGGCTGACCTTTACGATACTTATCTGGCTTATAAGGCGTTTATCGAAAATATCTGAGGAGATCATCGGCATAAAGGATGGGGCATAACAGCAAGACCCGGGAGAAAAAGACCTCCATCAAGAACAGCGTGGGCCGCATACTCATAGCGGCCCTGCTTATCGTGCTGCAGGTAGTATGGTTCGTTTGGATGTTCCTGATGATCGATCTGAAGTATCCGATAGTATCGACGATCGTCACTTTGCTTGCCGCCATCCTTGTTATAGCGATCAACGAGAACGAGACCAATACATCTCTTAAGACTCCTCTGATGATCATAATCCTGATGATGCCGATGATCGGAGTTGTTATATTTTTGCTCCTTGAATTCAATTCGAATACCAAGAGGATGAGAAAACGGTTCGATAAGTTCAGCAGAAGGACCATAGATTACAGGAAACAGGAGACAGGCGTTACCGAAGAAGTCAGGGAGATCAGCCGGGGAATGGCGACCCAGTTCAATTACCTTGACAAGGTCGCAGGCTTTCCCGTTTATAAGAACACGGATGTCAGGTTCTATCCTGATACTCCCGAGGCTTTGAAAGACATCGTCGAAGAGATAAAGAAGGCACGTAAGTATATCTTCATGGAGTATCACGCTATCGAGGATAAGGAATCTTTCTCCGGGATCAGCGAAGTCCTGGCCCGGAAGGCTAAGGAAGGCGTTGATGTCAGGATCTTATACGATGATATCGGGTCTTTTGTCTTTATCAATAAGGAGTTTATCAGAAAGATGGAGCTTTCGGGGTAAAGTGCAGGGTGTTTAATCCCATGATGCCTTTCCTGAACCTTTTCTTTAATAACAGGGATCACCGAAAGATAACTGTCGTCGACGGCCGTGTCGGATTCACCGGAGGTTTTAATCTCGCTAACGAGTATTTCCATATCACGAAGCCATACGGTTTCTGGAAGGACTCGGGATTAAGGCTCGAAGGGGATGCGGTGAGATCGCTGACCGCGATGTTCCTTGAGATGTGGCACAGTACCGACAAAAAGGAAAATGATGCGGAGATCGCTTCATTCTTTGATCTGCCGGGTGTTAAGTTCGAGGCCTCAGGCTTCGTGGCTCCCTACGGAGACAATCCGATAGATGACGAACCTGTCGGAGAGAACGTATACATGAATATAATCAATACAGCCAAGAGCTATGTTTGGTTTACGACGCCGTATCTCATAATCTCCGATGAACTCAAGCGTTCTTTGCAGCTCGCGGCAAAGAGGGGAGTGGATGTACGAATAGTGACACCCGGGATCCCCGACAAGAAGATGACATATCAGGTCACGAAGTCATATTATAATGAGCTCGCGACTTCCGGTGTGCATATCATGGAATACAGGCCCGGATTCGTTCATGCCAAACAGTGCGTGTCGGATGACAGCACGGCCGTGTGCGGTACCATCAATCTGGATTTCAGATCGCTCTATCATCACTTTGAGAATGCGGTCCTGATGTTCGGTTGTGATGCCGTGATGGACATAAAGAAAGACTTTGAGGATGTGTTTAAGCAATGCGAGGACGTGACGGCTAAGTATGCGAAGCCCAAGAGGGGACCGGAGAGGATCGTAAGGTCTCTGCTGCGGCTGGCCGCTCCGCTTCTCTGAGAAGATACTGAAAGGAAGGAACTATGAAGATAAGATTTAAGAATGCAAAGATCCTTACGATGAAGGACAGGGATATCATCGAAGGCGAGCTTTGGGTCGAAGACGATAAGATCACTTATGTCGGTCCCTCATGTTCTTCGGATCAGACCTTTGATAAGGAGATCGACTGCGGACGCGATCTTCTGATGCCCGGGTTAAAGGATGCTCATACTCATACGGCCATGACTTTCGCGAGATCCCTGGCCGATAACTACCAGCTCGACGATTGGCTTCATAAGGCCATATTCCCGATCGAAGGCAAACTTACCGCCGAGCATATAGATGCTTTCTACAGACTCGGTGTTGCCGAATATCTTAAAGGCGGCGTGACTTCATGTTTTGATATGTATTTCCAGGCCAAAGCCACTGCCGATGCTGCGAAGAAGATAGGATTCAGGCACGTGTTCTGCGGTTCCGTCAATGATTTCGGCGGGCTCGACAGGCTCGAGGATGAGTTCGATACATATAATTCCTATGATCCCCTGATATCTTATGTGCTCGGTTTCCACGCCGAATATACTACGTCAAGAGATAAGATGGAAAGGATCTCTCAGATCGCACATGACCGTAAGGCTCCTGTTTACGCCCATATCTCCGAGACAAGGGCCGAGGTCGCCGGATGTGTCGAAAGATACGGTGTGACTCCGGTAGTCCTCTTTGATCAGATCGGTCTTTTTGACTTCGGCGGCGGCGGATTCCACTGTGTTCACTTTAGTGAGGAAGACCGGAAGATCTTTAAGAAAAAGGGATTATTTCTGGTATTTAACGCCTGTTCGAACCTGAAGCTCGCCAGCGGTATCGCTCCCGTGGCTTCGTATATCAGGGAAGGGCAGAAGATCGCAGTCGGGACCGACGGAGCAGGATCCAACAACGCACTCTCGATGTTCCGCGAGATGTATCTCGATACAGTACTCTCAAATGTTTCCGAAGATGATGCTGCTTCTGTAGATCCTTTTGAGATCCTTAAGGCTGCAACTGTTGGCGGAGCGGAATGTATGGGACTTACTGACTGCGATGTGCTGGAGGCCGGCAAACAGGCCGATATAATAAGGATCGATATGAGTTGCCCCTGTATGCAGCCCTTAAATAACATAGCGAATAATATCGTCTACAGCGGAGATACTTCGATCGTTAAGATGACCATGATAGCAGGAAAGATCCTTTACGAGGACGGAAAATTTAATACTATCGATATCTCCGGAGTGTACGACAGATGCAACGGATATATGAGGGAGCTTATTTAAGAAGATATGAAGACGGTCTTTTCCTATTTCCGGAATTATAAGCTGACGAGTATCTTAAGCCCGTTGTTCAAGCTCCTTGAGGCGGTGTTCGAGCTGATAGTACCGCTTGTTATCAAGGATATCATCAACAACGGTATCAATACCGGTAATACGGCATATATAAAGAGCCGCGTTCTGCTTCTTGTCCTGTTTGCGGTCATAGGTATAATCTGTGCCATCTGCGCCCAGTATTTTGCCGCATATTCCGCGGCAGGTATCTCTTCAGATATCAGATCGGACCTTTTTAAGAGGATACAGCACCTCTCTGTCAGCGATTATGAGAAGATCGGCTCGGCAAATGTGATCACCGGGCTTACATCCGATGTCAATCAGATCCAAAGCGGGATCAATCTTCTGCTACGGCTTCTCTTAAGATCGCCTTTTATCGTTTTCGGTGCCATGATCATGGCATTTACGATCAATGTTAAGATGGCGCTTGTTTTTGTCGTCCTGATCTCTCTTCTCGGAATGTTCGTTACGCTCAATATGAGAAAGGCGATCCCCGCATTCAAGGATTCAAGGAAGAGCCTTGATGAACTGGTCAGTCTTACCGATAACGGTCTTACCGGTGTCCGGGTAATAAGAGGCTTCAACAGGACGAAAGACGACTACGAGGGGTTTGCCGTTTCCGACCGTAAGCTCAACACTCTGCAGAAAAGGGCCGCTTCGATATCAACCTGGCTTAATCCTGTTACTTTTCTTCTTATAAATCTCGCGGTATGCTTTCTTCTTTACAAGGGTGCGATAAAGGTCGACAGCGGTATCCTGACGCAGGGTGATATGATCGCGCTTTATAACTACATGTCTCAGATCCTGGTGGAACTTATCAAGCTGGCTAACCTTATCGTAACGGTTAGCCGGGCAGTGGCCTGTGCGGGAAGGACTGAAGAGATATTCGCATTCCTCGAGGAAAGACATGATAACGCCGTTACCATCCCAAATGAACACGAAGCTCATGAGATAGAGTTCAGAAATGTCTCTTTCGGTTATGAAGGAGCCAGTGAGGATGTCCTGTCGGATATTTCGTTCAAGGTCGAAAAGGGTGGATCTCTCGGTATCATCGGAATGACCGGGTCCGGTAAGTCTACCGTGAGTCAACTGGCGGCAGGCCTTTATTCCCCTTCTTCGGGATGTATAACGATAGATGGTCTTGATATAGATGATATAAGCCGTGACAGCCTTTACTCGTCTCTGTCTCTGTGCCTTCAGAAGGCAAGGATGTTTACGGGAAGTATCGCATACAATATCGGACTCGGAAGAGATGGTATCAGTGAGGAGGATATTAGGAAGGCCTCTTCAGTATCATGCAGCGATGAGATCGTACAGGGCAAGAGCGAAGGGTATGATTATGAGATCAAGGGCAACGGTTCCGGACTGTCGGGTGGACAGAAACAGAGGATCGGTATAGCCAGGAGTCTCGCAGGTAACCCCGGCATCATCATATTTGATGACAGTACATCAGCCCTTGATGCCGCTACCGAGAGGAAATTCCTCAGTAATCTCAAGAACCTGAGCCAAAGACCTACGGTCATATTTGTATCCCAGAAGATCAAGACCGTAATGGATATGGACCGGATAATGCTCCTGGAAGACGGTAAGGTCGCGGCCATCGCACCTCACAGCGAGCTCCTTAAGACCAGTGCATCCTACAGACAGCTTATGCAGCTTCAGGATAAGGAGGACGCGGATGATTAAGAAAGCAGTCCTCTTGAAATTATACGGATACATAAAAGACAGTAACGGCAAGATCGCCCTGTCATGGGTGGCATCGGCTGTGGCTGCTGCCATAGGTATCTTTATACCGTATCTTGTCGGTAAGTCGATCGACCTTATTGTAGAACCCGGACAGGTGGATATGGAGTCACTTATACGTAACCTGATCCTGATGATCGCTCTGATAATAGTATCTTCGCTGTTCCAGCTTGCCATGAACAGGCTGAATTATATGATCACATACGATACGATCTATAAGATCCGTAATGACGCTTACGGAAAGATAAGAAAACTTCCTGTCTCATATATCGACAAGACATCGGCAGGCGGGATACAGAGCATGATAATAAGTGATCTCGAGACCGCGGGAGACGGACTGCTCCTGTTCATGAACCAGTTCATAAACGGAGTAGTATCGATAATCCTGACTCTCGTGATAATGATAATGATCGACCTGAGGATCGCTCTTTTCGTCTTTATCTTTACTCCGGTCTCATTCCTGGTATCGTACTTTATCGCTTCGAGATCCTTTTCTTCATTCAAGAAGCAGTCAACGATCAGATCTAAGCAGACATCCTATATCTCCGAGATGACTCATAATTTCAGGCTTATACATGTATTCCATACACAGAATCTGATATGTGAGGGTTTTGATAAGATAAACGAGGATTACAGAAAGACATCAACAAAGGCGACATTCCTCTCTTCGATCACGAATCCTTCCTCCAGGTTTGTAAATTCGCTCATATATGCAGGCGTTGCCCTGATCGGATCACTAAGAGTAGTCGGAGCTTTTCTGACGGTAGGCTCTCTGACATCGCTCTTTTCGTATGCTTCACAGTTCATGAAGCCTTTCAATGATCTTTCTTCGGTCTATACTGAGCTGTCGGATGCATTTGCATGTCTTGACCGCGTTTTCAGATTCCTTTCCGAGGATGAGATGAGCGAGGATCTGACAAAGGATCTCGGAGCCCCCTGGAAAAAGGATGAGGAGCTCGAGATAGAATTCCTCGATGTGTCTTTCTCGTATAACAAAAAGGATCCTGTACTGGAGCATATCTCGTTTAAGATCCCTTCAGGATGTTCATGTGCCATAGTAGGACCGACGGGCTGCGGCAAGACGACCCTCATCAATCTGCTTATGAGGTTCTATGAGCCGGATGACGGTCAGATACTGATAAACGGCAAGGATATTAAGGATATCCCCAGGAACAGCCTTAGAAGATATATCGGCGTAGTAACGCAGGATACGTGGTTCCGTAACGGTCCGATCATGGATAATATCAAGTTCGGTAAGCCTGATCTGTCCGATGAGGAAGCCGTGGCGGTATCAAAAAGATCCGGAGCTGATTCTTTTATCAGAAAGCTTCCCGGAAGATATGATGAACGTATCGATTCCGCCAGAGACGATATTTCCGAAGGGCAGAGGCAGCTTCTCGGTATTACAAGAGCTATGGCTTCGGATCGGGCGATACTTATACTTGATGAGGCGACTTCGTCTGTTGATATCCTGACTGAGGTCAAGATACAAAGAGCGGTCAAAGAGTTGCTCGAAGACCGTACGAGTCTTATAATAGCTCATCGTCTGTCCACTATACGTGATGCAGACATGATCGTGGTCATGGAGAGAGGTAAGATCAGCGAGATCGGTGACCACAGACAACTTCTGAAGAAAAAGGGCTTCTACAGCAAGCTGTATGAGGCCGGTATGGGAGGAACTGATGAATCTTAAGCTTGAAAACTTCAAAAAAGCGATAAACGGCAAGCGGGCAGCCGTTATAGGAATAGGTATTTCCAACAGACCGCTTGTCAGATGGCTTTATTCTCTCGGAGCAAAGGTCACGGCGTTTGATGCCCTGCCTGACGGCGATCCTTCTATAGTAACCGCCAAAGAGGAATTTGCCCGCGACGGCATAGATATAGAATGGTCTCTCGGAGAGGGATATCTGTCTCTTCTTGAGTCAGAGGAATATGACTGGGTATTTAAGACCCCCAAGATGAGATACGATAAGAACCCGCTTCTTATCAAAGCCCGTGATAAGGGCGCGGTATTAACGACTGAGATGGAGCTTTTCCTGGCACTCTGTCCGTGTATGACTTTCGGTATAACAGGATCGGACGGTAAGACAACTACCACGACCCTGGTATCCGAGATATTGAAGAAAGCCGGATACAGGGTCTGGCTGGGAGGCAATATCGGAACACCTTTGCTCGATAAAGTCGGGAAGATGAGCGAGAGCGACAAGGTCGTGCT
>JAFZWN010000004.1 GCA_017617295.1 Clostridiales bacterium
CTCAGCAGTATGGTCAGGCTCCCGTGCAGCAGCCCCACTCGATGCAGCAGCAGGCTCCCGTACCTCAGCAGCCTGCTCCTTCAGGCCCGAGGCCGACACCCGGCACGCCCGTTTCGTAAATCAGATAGACAAAGCCCGTTTGATCTCCATATCAACCCTTTTTCGAAAGATCGAAAAAGGGTTGAAGTCAAGATGTTGTAAAGGTTTGAAATATCGATCTTCATGCACGGATGTACCACTAAGTGGTACCAGCGAGATCGGTATTTTTGCTGTTTTAGTGGTACATCTGCCCGAATGTACCAGAGGTTGGTACCAGTGAGATCGGTGTTTTTGCTGTTTTAGTGGTACATCTGCTTTTGCCATAGTTATTCCTGTCCAGATCGATACTCTTTGCCGTTCATCGCCCGTCATGCACAGATGTACCATATACCCGTACCATATAATCATGATTCGGAGGGGAAATATGGTACTTCTGCCAAGATGTACCATATACCCGTACCATATAATCTTGATTCGGAGGGGAAATATGGTACTTCTGCCAAGATGTACCATATACCCGTACCATATAAACTCAGTTCAGAGAGAATAGGTGGTACATCTGCTGAGCTCAAACTGCCCGTTTCAGTTTGAGCTTTTAAAGATCAAGACGGCCTGAAACTGTATTGATAAAGAACTAAAAAATGTTTGATCGCCGTGGTAAAATGTAAGCATCAAAGGCAGGGGGTTACGTTTTATGGATGATCAGTATATTGTAACCGAGTCCGGAGGAAGGATACCTACCGGTCTTCCCGGAGGTTTCTTTATCTACGAGGCGGAAGGCGATGAGAAGATGCTTTTCGCTGAAGAGAATATCGTTAAGATGTATGGGTGTGACACCTATGAGGAGTTCTATGAATATATCGGAGGCTCTTTCAAGGGGATGGTGCATCCCGATGATCTTAACAGGATCGAGAATCAGATCCAGGCGCAGACGATGTTCGGCGAGAAGCGCCATGACTATGTCAGATACAGGATCATAACCAGGAGCGGTGAGATCCGTTATATCGAGGATTTCGGGCATCTGCTCCACAGCGTAAACGGTATCAGCTACTTCTATGTCTTTATCGTTGACGTTGATCAGAACGAATACCTTAACAGGAACAGGAATTCGTTTGCCGAAGCCGAGATACTGTCTGGCAATAAGGACACTGATGACCTGACGGGACTGTTCAACATGTCGTTCTTCTATCACAAGGTGCAGATGCTCCTGTCATCTCCCGACAGCAGAAGAAAAGACTTTGCCTTTATCCATTTCAACATACCTAACTTCAAGCTCTATAACGAGCGTAACGGATTCAAGCTCGGAGATGAGCTCCTGTGCCATCTGGCCAGGATCATCAGGGATAAGTTCCGCGAAGGCATCGCCGCCAGATTCAGTGATGACAATTTCTTTGTCTGCTGTATGGAGAGCCTCGAAGAGACTGTCAGCAGGGTGGAGGTCGTCTATAAGGAGATGCTCATGTCGGACGACATAAACAAGAAGATCAGGATCAAGGCGGGCATCTATATCCTTGACGATAAATATGCCGAAGTCGGACTTGCATGTGATCACGCCAGACTTGCGTGTAATTCCATAAAACGTCTTCACGACATGAACTACTGTATCTACGACGAGTTCCTCCGTGACCGGATGAGACGCCAGCAGTATGTGGTCGATCATATCGAGGAGGCTATCGAAAAAGAGTACATCAAGGTATTCTATCAGCCCGTTATAAGAGTGGAGAGCGGAAAGATCTGCGGCTACGAGGCGCTGGTAAGATGGAAGGATCCGAAGGTGGGGCTCCTGTCGCCCGGAGATTTTATCGAGACGCTCGAGCAGTTCCATCTGATCCATCTGGTCGACAAATACGTTATAAAGAAAGTCTGCGAAGACTATCTGAAGCTCAAGGAGAAGGGCGAGAAGACCGTTCCCGTTTCGGTCAATATCTCGAGGCTCGATTTTGAACTGTGCGATATCTTCGGGTATATCGAGAGGACATTGAAGGAGATGGGAATGCCGCGGCACATGCTCGATATCGAGATCACCGAGAGTGCCCTGAACGACAATGTCGGTTACATCAAATCCGAGTGCTATAAGATGAGGGATCTCGGCTTTCAGATCTGGCTCGACGATTTCGGCAGCGGTTATTCGTCGCTGAACACGATCGCCAATTACGAGTTTGACGTACTGAAACTGGATCTTATATTCCTGCGTAATTACGATCACAACCCGAGGACCGGAACGCTCATGACCTATATCGTCAAGGGCGCCAGGTCGATGGGGCTGCCGTGCCTGTGCGAAGGAGTGGAGTCGGAGACTCACTATGAATTCCTGAAGAAGATCAGATGCGACCGCGCTCAGGGTTATTTCTTCGGCAAGCCCATGCCCATGGACGAGTCACGAAAGTTCACTTCGGACAAGGGACTGCTCTGGGAGGATTGTTGAACCCAATTGTGCCGTTGAACTGAAACATCCGGGTTCAAGGTTGGGTTCATTCCGTAACAAAATAGCGGGACCGCCGGTGATGGGCAGTCCCGTGGGGGGGGATATTTCATCTAAGGGGGCGCGCCTGATAGCGCGGCTCTCATGATGACGCTGATGAAGCGGAAGCGGCGGTGCAGGCGCAGATGCAAGCCATTACTGCGACCTCCTCTGCTATGGCGGCGGCAACTGCGGATGCTGTGGCGCCTATGGTCGAGATGCGGTCCTCGTCGCTGAATGCTCTGGTGACTGCCGAGGCGGCCAGCATGGATCTGACCTCTTTGCCGACGCCGAATACGCCGCCGAGGACTTTCTTCGTTGACAGATACTTTTCGGCAGAAACGATCTCACTGACGAGCATATTATCGTTAAGAGTAAGCGAGATGACGGCAAGCGGAGCGATAACGGCTGCCGTTCCGTATGAAGTGAATCTGATCTTTGCCGCCTTGAGCTCATTTCTTATGGTGACGGCGGCTCTGCACTTGGCTTCGGCGGGCTCGTCATAGAGCGCAAGGAGATTGCTGATCGTATATGCATCTCCCTTGGAGAAGAAATCTCCCTTGATGCCTCGGAAGATCGCTTCGGACTCTTCGACCAGAGCCTCAGCCGTCTTATCGGACGAAGCCATTAGCGCAACGATCGCCAGGTCGTTATAGGACGTAAGCAGGAAGTGCTTCTTGTTCATGAGATCATAGATCTTTCTCATCTTTTCGGTGAGCGCGACAGGATCCTTGCCTGAATCGTAGATCAGTACAGAAGCTATTGCCGTGTAATCGCTGGCGATGAACTTTGTCTTCAGGATCTTGTAGATCTCCTTGATGTGAAGCATTGCCGCTTCAAGATCGGGGGCCTTCATGATCTGAGCTGCGACGACTGTCCTGGTGGAGCTCTGTGCGAGGCTCGACAGGAACGAGTTCTTGTTCGTGATGATCTTCTTGGCGTTCTTTACTCTTTCGGGATCTGCCGCTATATCGGGATAAGATGCGGCGAAAGCCACATGGGAATAATTGTAATCCCAGGCAAATACCTTGGATGCGGTGAGTGTATTGGCAGCTATGATATCGCAATTTCTTAATACCTTTTCATTCATTGCTGTTTCCTCCTTAAGCTTTATGACCTAATGATAAAGTCCGATGGTTAATAAAACGTAAAGAATCCTGTTGGAATGATTTAAGAAAAGGTTTGCAAGATGCAAGGATCATACTACCGGTCGATACCAAGCGAAAAGGTGTTCCCGTAAGATCTTCATATATTAGAAATACCTGAAGTGACCTTTGACCTGGGACTCAGAGATCCCTGTATACATACAGAGACTCTGCTGTTAAATTCCCGTTGCGGTCTTCCGTGTATTCGCGGGTCAGCCTGCCGTTATTATCGTATTCATAGACGACACGGTGGTGAAGGTTATCGCTGCGGTACGACTCCGCAAGGGTAAGGAGTCCTCTGTTATCGTATGTGTAATAAGTGTATTGACCATACCAGCTCTCGTATTCTTCGATCAGCCTGCCGTCGGCATCGTAACGGGAGTAATCATTGGACTGTTCCATCCTCTGGGAAAGAGTGTCAAAGGATGTTACTACGGTCGTATATGTCCCGTCTTCATCATAGATATAGTCGCAGTACCAGTAGACCGCATCGGGATTTGCATAGCTGTAGCGCGTTATCCTGGTAAGCCTGCCCTGATCGTCGTACTCATACACGAAGTATCTTTCGGGATCGCGGTTAAAATATCCGGTTTCCGTCTGCTCTATGCCGAAGCGTCCATAGGTATAATCCGTGTATAGCCCCTGACGGTTATCGCGTACATCCCACAATTCCTCACGGATTACCCGTCCTTCATCATCGTAGATAAAGTAATCGGAATATGTTACCGTTCCGTCATAGATCGCGCATTCCAGTACGAGATTGCCGTCGGCATCGTAATACATCTCATGACCGGCAGCTTCCGTGTCGGTATCGTCTCTGTATTCGTGCTGTTCGCAGTATCTGACGTATCCGCCGGGAATATTGAGCAGATCAGGAGTCATGCCGAGCACATTGATCGGACGTTCTTCCGATACGGTCCCGCTTGTCTCGGGTGCTGAAGTCCCGGGCGTAGTATCTGCGGTATCTTCGGTCTCAACGATGCTTTCCCGTTCTTCAGTTTCTTTGGGAATGTCGTTTTTGGTCGAGAGAGTTTTATATGTAAACACGCCGGCACCCCCGATCGCGACAGTCGCCGCCAGACCAAGCGCGATATTTCTGATAACGACCGCTTTTGATACTGCTTTCGCGGCGGTTCCGGCTGCTTTTGCCGTCGTTGCCGTGGCCTTCGCTGCTGCGGCTTTTGAAGCGGATCCTGCGGCGACCTTTGAAGACGCAGCCAGTCCCTTTATGGCTGCGGGGATAGGCGCCAGAGGCAGCCCCTGTGCTTCCTTCTCGAAAAGAAGAGTAAGGAACGGAACGGCGGCAAAGAGCTTGTCGTTGGAGTCTTTCTCGTATTTCTCTACGCCTGCCTTGATCTTCTTCTTGGCGTAGTTCAGCCGCGAGAGTACGGTCCCCTGAGGGATGTTCAGCCGCTCGGCGATCTCCTTTATCGACATCTCGTTGAAGTAGAAAAGGATGATCGTCATCTTTGTGTCTTCCGAAAGAGTATCGTCGATGATATCCATGATTATCTTTCGCTTCTCGGAAGACTCGACTATCGACTCGGGAAGGAAATCCTCGGCGACGGCTTCGGTATTCTCCAGGAATTCGTCATCCGCATTGAATGTCCTTTTCCTGGTCACAATATTGAGGCATTTGTTGGCCGCGATCTTCTTGATCCAGGCCACTGCCTTTGTCTTGTCCTTGAGAGACTCATAGGAATTATAAGCGGTGATGAAGGTGTCCTGTACCACATCCTCCGCATCCTCTTTGTTCTTGAGGATGGATATGGCCGTCCAGTAGACCGCTTTGTATGATTCCGTATATAACTTTTCGAGTTCCTGTTCTGTCATTTTCTGTGCCTCCTTTTTTCTCATCTATCCCTTAGACACAGTTGGGACAGAGAATATTCGAAAGATTTTTGAGGATGCTTAATAATGGATAATGTCTCTTCCGCTGTAGATCTTGATCGCGCCGTCCTGGCTGATCTTGATCGCGACGCCGTCTCCGGCCAGGAGCTTCGCGGCACTCTCGCCAGTGCCCTTCAAAGTGTTGGTCTTATCGGCAACGGCGGACGTGGGATCCATCTTCGCGATAACGCATTCGTATATGATGTCGCCGTTCTTGTCGATGACGACCGCACCGTCGCTCGCGAGGACCTTTTTGATAAGGGGCTGATGCGAAGGATCGAGGATATTGAGCTTTTCGTTCCACAGATTGACGCGGTTCTTGTTGGTCAGCTTCTTGATGCTCCTTTTATTGTTGGGGATCCACATGATGGAGCTGACGCGGCAGCGCGAGCAGTAGAGGATATAGTAAAGTATCGCCTTGCTCAGTTCCTCGTCGATCCCGAGCTTTTCGGTCAGATAGGAAAGGAGGTTCGCTCTGTATCTGTAATGCCAGACGTTCTCGATCTTGACGAATTCCTTGCCGTACGAATCCGACACCGACACCTCGTTATGACCGACTGTCCGTACGATGAAGTCCGAAGTCTGGAGGTTATTGTGCATATAGTAGTTCTCAAAATAGTCTCCCCAGAACGAAGATGTCTTCTGTTCTTCTGCCACATAGATCTTATAGACGGACAGATCGGGCGTCGCGACATAGAATGTGGAATCACCGTTTACCAGGAAGAAATCCCTCTTGCTCAGGCGGTCGAGCTTACGCGGCTGCGGGAAAGAAAAAGTGTTGCCCTTGTATTTGCCTGTATCGCGCGTGACGATGACGCCTGTCGTGAAATTCTCGCCTTCAAAGGTCGATACCGAGAGCTGCTCCATCGTCTCGATGAGCTTCGAAAAGGCCTCGCCGTTATACTTCTTGCTGGATATGCAGTTCGCCACCATGAGCTCTGCGAACTTGCCGCCGAACAGCCACGCCGAACTCTGGAACTTCTGAAGGTAGCAGATCTTGAGCTGGGCGGCGATCGCTTTTGCCACTCTCGAATAGATGCTCTTGGCATTGGCATATTTTTTGACGTCCCTGCCGACAAGGATATATGGGAAGTTGAAGATCAGTTCATCGTCGATCACGACCTGCGACACCAGGCACACCTCGCGCGGCGAATGAGCGCTCGGCATCACGATATCGAACTTGCTTACTCCCAGATGCTTCAGAAGGTCCTCTTTGGAACAGTACTGGAAATGTACGTCCGTTAAGTTAAAAAGATCTATCAGGAAACGCTTCAGAAGAGGCTGGCCTTCCTTTCTGAAACTGTCGATATTCTCGACATCGTATAAAGATTCATATTTCGGGACTGTCTCGATAAAACTCATATGATCACCGCCTTTAAAGAACGTTGTTTATCATTGCCGGGAAGATCAGGTCTTCATGTTTTCCAATATAAATGCGACGGATTCCTCTATGACCCTCGTCATGGGAGATCCTTGAAAACCGTGGTTGGTGCCTTCCACGAATATCAGTTCGCTTGATGGCAGGAGCTCATCAGCCCTCGTAAGGACCTCAGGCTGATCCGAACCGATCGACGGACTCATCGTGCCTGCATATATGATCACATTTCTCTTGTAATCAGACATGTTGTCATAGATATCGAACTTCAGAAGGTCCCTGTAGTAAGCTCCGCCTATGCGTATAGGAGTCGTGACCTCATCAGGTATCCCGTCTGCATCCGGGAAGAGCTCACGGGCTTCCCCGTTCATATGGAAAGCGGGCTCGACAAGGATCATGCCTCTGATAAGTTCCGGATTATTGAAACCCACATAGCCTGATGCCAGGCCGCCCATGCTGTGCCCCCACAGGAAGATATCGTTGCCGTTTACATACGGCAGCTCCGCTACGGCCGATACGATCGCCTCGATATCGGAAGCCTGGGTAAGGGGGGAGAAGTCAAGGAGGTCACCGTCGCTCTCGGCGCCTTCGCCCATGCAGGTGGGATCATAGATAACGCTTACGATCCCGTTCTCGGCAAAAGTCCTCGCGGCACCCTGGTACAGATAATGTGTGGTGAAAAGCCCGCCCGATATGATGACGGCAGGGAAGGGACCCTCGCCCTCGGGAATGAAGATCTGACCATAGATGACCATCTCACCTCTGTGGAAATGCACCGAGATCATCCCGTCGGATTCCTTGACGGTCTCCATCTCGAGGTTTGTCTCGAAAGTGTATCCGGATAGCAGTTCATCCTTCGGAAAGACTATCTTGTCCCGAAGGTCTTTCTGACAGCCGCAGCATCCCATGATGACGGCGATCAGGATCAGTATCGAAACGATCCTTTTTACCATGCATATCCCTCCTTGAAAGCCGTGCGTAACGCCCGTTCCAAAAATAATTATAACATTAGAAAAATATGAAATAATCCTTTCGGCCCGGAAAGATCCGGGCGATCATGCTGAAGCCGGCTGCCGTTGCAACGCCGCTTTGCCTGTCCCTGTTTTTCTGCTTGAAAGCGGTTTTTTGTGTACCACATTAGGGACAAAGGCGGGTTTGTCCCTACCCTTGTACATAAAACTGCGCTTACAAGAAGCAAATCAGGGACAACGGCAGGATCTCAAATATGATCTTTCGCCTTCGACGCAGGTGCAGCCGCCCGCCGGCTTGTATCGCATGAACCGAAAGCGGCTCAACATCATTTCCCCTTGATCTCGATGCGGTCCAGTATCCCCTGAACGGATACTCCCGGGTGGGTCACGTACATTCTCGTCACGTCCTCGACGAAAGCCGTATCTGCACCTGTCTTTTGTGAGATGATCTCCTTACTGATCCCCTTGTCAACGAATCTGGTTATCTTTTTGACCAGGGCGTAGATATCGTTCGGCGCACTGTTCCCGAGAAGCCTCCCGAGAGGATTTGTCTTCAGGTCAGCGGCAGGGGCGTGGCCGTAGTAAACCTTTCGGGGAGATCCGGCCAGGAGCATGTTCCATGTCGTCTCTATCTGAGTGCCCTTATGGAGCTCCAGTTCGTAGAGAGGATTCAGGTCGCCGACAAAGAGTTCGCCCGAATCGAGCAACAGGCTTATGCTGTCATCGGAGTGCCCGGGTGTTGCCAGGATCTCGCCGTCTATACCTGTTTCTTTCAGGAAGGCGCGGCTCTCTGAGATAGTAAAGAACCTGACGTTCTCATCCTTGACCGGAGTGAAACTGACTTTCTTATCGCGCGCAAAGAACCTGTCGGAGAAGTGGATATGATCCTTCTGGATATCCGCGGCACAGATCCGTGGTCCCATTTCGGCGATCTCCTGCACGATCCCCATATGGTCCGGATGATAGTGTGAGATCAGGATAAAGCTTATATCTTGGACTTTCTCGCCGGCATCTCCCATGGCGTGACAGAAAGCCTGCAGCGTTCCCGCCCAACCGGTATCAAAGAGTATCGAACCGTTTGTGCCTTTGATGAGATATGTGTTGGTCGAGCCGTATCTTATCTCTTTGATCACATCAGTCATTACCGGTATGTAGACTGACCGAATCGATGTATCTGTGATACTTCTCTTTCTCGGAATACATATATTTATCTGCCCGGTCGATGTACTGATCTATCGTCGCATCATCACCCGGCGCGATGACCGCATAACCAAGACTGGCATGAAGGATAAAGGCGAGGTTCAGTGAATCGAACTCGCGGCTCATGTTTTCCGATATCTGCCGGAGGAGTTGCTCTATGGAGTCATCTTCCGGGTACGGAGCGACCGCGATGAATTCGTCGCCGCCGTAACGGCCGAAAAGCCATCCTTCGGGGGAGCAGGACTTGAATGCCTCGGCGGTAGCCTTTATGGCAAAGTCTCCGTTCAGATGTCCGTATACGTCATTGATCGTCTTCATCCTGTCTATGTCGGCAAAGACGAGTATCGATTTCTTATCCTGATCCTTACGGGAGGATATATAGTCGTAAAGTACCTTTTCGCATCCCATGCGGTTATACATTCCCGTAAGGGCATCGGTCATGTAGATCTTCTTGAGCTCCAGGTTCTTCCGCTCGGCGAAGATATGACGGCGCATGCTGAAAAGCTGCGAATTCATGTTCTTGCCGAACATACCCAGATCATGATTATAGAGGAGTTTAGGTGCATTCTTTATGGCTATATATCCGATGATGAAGTTGAGATAGTTCAGGGGAGCAAATACAAAGAGATTAGACTCGCCTTCCTTATGGATATAACCGGGGTAGAGCTCCCTTGAATCGAATTGCCGCAGCGGCATTCTCTTGCCGTCACGAAGTTCATACAGGATATCCATATGTGAACTGTATCCGCGGATCCTCTCCGGGTACTGTTCATCATCCAACTCGAAAAACTCAGGTTCCGTACACAGACAGTAATCAGAACCCAGCTGGGGGATATCATTGACGATGTTGATGCCCTTCTCGAGAAAGTCTTCTTTTTTCTCTGCCATGGACAGCGGGATCTGCAGACGCTGGAAGAATATGTCTATGATGTCCTGCTGAAGGTTTTCGAAAGAATAATTCCTGATCGCGTTGAAGCGCTTTTTGAGTGCTTCTTCGGATGCCTTGCATCCGCAGCTTTCCGACGGGACAAAAAACGATTTGTACTCTTCTGAAAAGCGTTCTTCAGGGTGCTCTATCTGATATTTCAGCTTGTCATAAGCCAGTTCTCCGAAAGTATCCCAGCCGCGTGATACCGTTGCAAGGATAGGGAAGGTGTACTGTCCTTCCTTTGACATGTCAAAGCCGGTCAGAAGTACATCTTCGGGAACGGAGTAGCCTTTTTCGGCAAGTGCCGTATTGATGCCGAGTGCCATCTGGTCATTGGCGCAGACTATGGCATCGGGAAGTTCCTTTCCCGCTTCAATGAACCAGGTCATCTGAAGATATGCGGTATAGAATCCGAAGTCACACTTGAATTCATCATATAACTCCAGACCGTGCTGCGATAGAACATCAATAAGGGCCTGGCGCCTTATACTGTTCTCGACATTTCCCTCTATCCCGTTTACATAGAGGATCCTTTTCGCATTATGGTGCTCGACAAGATGGTTGGCAAGATCTCTGATGCCGTTATAATTCTCCGTCTTGATGCAGGACATATTGGGAACGTCAACTTCCAGCGAGAGCATCGGTACGCCGACTCTTTGAAAGCGGGCACAGACACGTTCCTGTTCATCGGGGAAATTATAGGTGTTGGTGAGCATTATGGCTCCGTCAAAAGTAGTCGGATCGGGAAGATGGAACAGATTAAGCTGACACTTGTTCTGCAGTTCGTTATCGTTTGAAGAGCAAAAAGTAACGAATACGAAAATATCCACACCGTCTTCTGCGGCTTTCTTTTGAAGTCCGGTGACAATATGTTCAATGAATTCATTGCTGAATCCGTTGGTGAATACTGCTATGCGTTTGTTCATTCTCTTATTCCCCGTGCCTGCAAGGCTCTGTTTATCTTCTAATATTTTATGGCAATCTGACGAGAATTACAAACATATTTGATGACCGGGCTTTTCGGACGTTAAAAGAACCGTATGAGAGATCGGCTTCGGTCAGTCATCGGGCCAGATGTCATTGTCTCGGAAATAGTATTCAGGCTCATACTCATGGAAGACATAGTCATCTATAGTCAGCTCTGCCAGTTCTTCGCCCCGATAGTAAAGGACGATCCTGTCTGTATCAAAGTCGTATCTTGAGCAGCTGTTCAGAACATACAGCTCCTCGCCGGCAAGCTCCTCGAATCTGCTCCGGTCAGGGTATCCGACCTCGATCACGCCTCCGTTGTTCCTGTAGATCAATACACAGGGACTGTTGTCGCCTAAGTATACGCAGGGGCAGATCATCTCGTCGACGCCGTCGCCGTCAAGGTCAATACTGTAGAACCACGGATCGAAAAGGCCGGGACCGAACTGCTTCGCTATCTCGACATTATCCTCAGTATAGAAATAGATCACGGCACCGCCGTATGAGTATCTCTCGCCTATAAAGCGGACATTATCGTATCCGAGCAGGGATTCCAGATTACCCCCGAAAATGTCTCTTCTGTAGCAGACCGTTCCGGTCTCGCCTCTATCGGGATCCATATAATCGGTCGTCGCTGTTATAGTCTCGGTTTCGGAAGCTTCAGTTTCTTCGGTCTCCTGCACAGTGGTTGCAGCAGCCGTTTCTTCTGAAGCCGGCTCTGAAGTCTCTTTGGTGTCTTGTGCGCATGAACAAAGGGAAAATAATAATCCGATGCTCAGGGATAAAGTGACGGCTTTCTTATAATGTTTCATATTTCTATCCTTCCCGTTATCCCTGCACGGAAAGATTATAATATGCCCGGAAAGGATCCGTATTATGAATATGAGGTTATTTTATGGTAAAGAGGGATCGCGGATCACGAATTCAATACATAATAGACCATGCAGCCTACAATGAATATGACCGAGAGAACTGATAAGACCATCAGGATCACCGATATTATGAACATGATCGTGATCCAGATCTTACGCTTGCGTTTTTCTTTCTTAGCTTTTATGCCGTCATAAATGAAGAGGCCGATCGATGCTGCCACAAAAGCCATGCCTATATAGACAAGGCCGTGTTCCAGTGCCATAGTCAGCAGATCCGTATAAAAATCCATCTCTTTATCCTTTCGCTGTCCGTTTCTTAGTCTTCAATATCCAACATACCATCTGATCGCCAAAAACACAAACGGCTGTTCGATCATCGCAGTTTTCACGGTTTTGAAGCGGGCTCGAGAGAACGGATGCTCTTTATGACGAGGATCAGTGTGGACGTGACGACAA
The DNA here is from genome assembly GCA_017617295.1 of Clostridiales bacterium. Classification (GTDB taxonomy): domain Bacteria; phylum Bacillota; class Clostridia; order Saccharofermentanales; family Saccharofermentanaceae; genus Saccharofermentans. Next base: position 12,307 of record JAFZWN010000004.1, read on the forward strand.
GACATATGCCTGCGATCTGAACGGTGATGCCCGATCCTCTGCCTACACCAAGACCGGTCATATTTCCGAATGCATCAGCGGCGAATCCCGATACGCCGTATGCCACGACATATCCCATCTGGGATATAAAGCTTATAAGACCCCATGCGCGGCCCTGCGCTTCCTCCGCGATGTTTGTCCTTGCCAGATAATCAAGGCAATTGTTTGCAACGGGAAGAACTGCGAAGAACATAAATCCGAAGGAGCAGATCAGGAATATATTTTCAAACAGACCGAGTCCGAACATGAACACTCCGGCCAGCATGAGCGATATTCCGAGGGATCTTACAAAATGGGCTTTGATCCCTTTGATCCCGAGGATCACACTGCTAACTACCATGCCGCATGCGCATACCGTCTCGGCGATGCCCAAAGTCTTCGAATCGGAAAAAGCGAGGACCAGGGGATTGACCAGGGTCTGAAGAACTCCCATAAACATCGTTACGGCAGAAGAGACGATAACGATCACGAGCATTCCTTTCTTCTCGGTCAGAGCAGCCCAGCCGCCCTTCAGGCTCTTGGCAAAAGAGTCTTTATTTTCTTTTATCTTCGTCCCTATATCATGTCTTACGACGGCGGCGCCTGCCACAGTCAGGAAGAAGGTGCAGATATCGATAAACAAAAGGAGCTTCACATCGCTGAACGTGAGCAGGAAACCTGCGATGATAGGGGAGAAGAGGTATCTGGCGCTTCCCGCGGCAGACACGAGTCCGCTGGCCTTGGAATACTCATCTTCCGTAAGAAGTTCGGTGATGGTGGCGCGGAATGACGGCTCAAGGAGCGCCGAAAATACCGCACTGATAAATACGCCGAGGCATATCTGCCACAGGGCCGCTCCGCCGGTCGCCATACAGACAAGGATATATATGATGCCGAGGGCAGAACAGCCGTCACCGATCATCATAAGAAGACGCCGGTCATGTCTGTCCGCCAGGACACCTGCGGGTACGGACAGGAGCAGAGTGGGAAGGAAGCCGATAAGGGTTACGATCGCCATGTTTGCGGCGCTTCCCGTGAGATCATATATATATACTCCGAGACCGAAAGTGGTCAGTCCTCCGCCGATCGACGAGATGAGCTCGCCGACCCACAGTAGCATGAACTTGCCGAAATGGGATTTCTTATCCATACGTTTTTTAACCTTCCTTCAGAAGAGGTCTGATCAGATCCATTGTTCCTTTTTTGGCTCCGAGAAGTTTTTCGACTAAGTCGATAAATACGTCAACATCGTTCTCCGTATACGGATCATCACCAAACAGGGCGTTGCTGACTATGAGGATCATCCGAAGCCTTTCGTTTATGTTATCGCACTTGAAGATGCCTTCCTCTATGCCCTGCTCCACGACCTTTTTAAGGAAAGGCGTGATAGCTTCGATACCGTGCTTGTTGATCTTGTCATGCATCAGGATGTTTTCGGGCTTGTTAAGGGTATCAGTGATCGTCGCCTCGTCGGATCCGGGACGGAAGGATGAGATGATACCGATGATCTTTTGGGGAACGGACATATCCGAATCAACGATCTGACCTGCCTTTTCCGCTTCTTCTCCGATCATCATCATGCACACTTCTTCGAGCATGGCTTCCTTGCTCTCAAAGTAATAATAGTATGTGCCTTTCGCGATCCCCGCTTCTTCGATTATCGTATCCACGCTCGTGTTCTCGTAACCTTTTGACAGAAACAGATCATAAGCGATCTTCAGAAGTTCCAGTTTTCTCTTTTCACCTTTTTTCATCTTTGTGTTCCTTTCTCCTTACATCCGAAGTTTTATAGTTCTTACCTCGCGGCTTCCTGACCTTACGGCGAGGACGGCCACGATGACCGCGAATCCCGGCACGAGTATAAATGCTGCTGCCGGATCGATTATAAACTTAAATCCCGCTGCCCCGAGTGCTCCGAGCATCATGCCTGCGATCTCCTGACCGAGGAATATGCCGAGAATTATCCCGAGGATCACACCTGAGATTATATAGATAGATGTCCGTCTGACATATCCGTTCCTTATATATCTCGTGCTTATGCCGAGTGCTTTTTTTAGTGATATGTCACTCTTTTCCTGCCAGATCATAAGCCGTACAAAGAGAACGACGACGATGAAGATTATGAGACCTGCTGCCGCAAAGGACAGGGCAGCTGCGTTTTTGATATTGTTGATCGTCTGACCGTAGAGTCCGTCCATATATCCTTTGATATCCGTGATCTTTACGGAGTTACCATATTCTTCACAGTAGCTCTGATATGAGCTGATGAAAGGATCTGTTTGTGCGGGATCTTTAAGAGAAACATATATGATGCTCCACATAACCGGGATATCATTATCAAGAGCGGGGTCACCGTAAATCTTGGCAGTCTTTCCGCCGTTAGTGATATCTGAATAGATACCGCATACCGTAAATTCCTCTTCCGAACCGTCCCTGTTAAGGATGATGGTGTCTCCGAGAGTGCATCCGAGTTCTTCGGAGTTGAGCCTCGAGAGCGCGATCTCACCGTCCCTTTCGGGGCATTTTCCCTGGGCATAGTTAAGAGGGAATATCTCATGGTTTCCGATCTCGGTAAGAAGATTCACGTTTGAACCGTCATTAAGTGTCGCTCTGAAGCTTCCTGTCTGCATGAGACAATACATATCCACGTCAGGATCCGAGCTGATCTTTCCGATGAGACGGTCGGATACGCCTTCGATATCATCGCACTGGCGGACATCCATCCTGATGTTGCTCTGACCGACGCCCATATAGCTGACGAATCTTTCCGATCCTATCGTAGTGGAGATGTTGACGGGAACAAGGCATAAGAAGACAGACGCTACCATAATGCCGGTGATCCATATCAGGCTGTCTTTTTTCCTTGCGGTATTTTTTCTCCTGTCGCTTATTACCTCCACTGCGGATAAGCGGTCGTGCTTTTTAAGATGCTTGTTAATGGACAGGAGGATTATCGATTCTGTTACAAATATCCCGAGCATGGAGGCAAGGAATGTACCGCTGTTATCTCCCGATGCCCCATAGAGTTCGCGCATCTGTATGCCGAGAGGCTTTGATATGATGTACGCTATTACTGCTCCTATGATGCCACCGGATAAAGAGAGGAAGATATACTTGGCGATAAAGACTTTTCTTATGTCTTTTCCGCGGAGACCGAGGGCTTTGAGCATGCCGGCCTCTTTCCTGTCTTTTTCCATTCCGGTCAGAACGATATAACGTATGCAGATAAGCGAGATAAGGAGCACCACGATGCTGACAAGGAAGATGATAAGGATCATCATTCCGTCCGAAAGAGCATTCATCGTCCTGATAAGAGGAGCTGTGATAGTGGGACCGTTGCAGGGGAGACCTGCATCAGCATAAGCCGTGGCAAATCCGTTGATATCGCATCCGTCCTTTATGAGGAATTCGATAAGATACTCCTGACTTCCAATATTCTCCAGCTTCTCATAATCTTCGGGGCTGACAAGAAATCTTTTTGATGAAGCCATCATGGAATTCATCTGTGAATCTCTTAAAAATCCTTCGATAGTGAGAGTCACGTTCCCGATCTGCATTATCTGTCCTTCCGAAAGATCATATTCGCTCTTATAACAGACGGGAACATACACGGTTCCTTCGGAGGGATGAAGTATCTCATTATCCGTGCCCAGCAGATGATCGAAGCTCTCGTTCTGTACACAAAGACCGTTATCCTGCGTGCTGTCCGAAAGTGATATCCCGTTTAACGTGATGCTGCTGTTCTCGATATTCAGGAAGTCCGCGACGAGCATGTCTTCCACGTCATCTCGAGAGTCCGCAAAAGCTTCGAGTTCCTCCATATCAAGTTCGCCCGAATGCATCTGCAGAAAATCACAGGTCTTTGCCTCGCTCATCAGATTGTCTATGGAATCGAGAAGGTTTCCGGAGAGCAGGACCGTGAGACCCATAAAGGCTGCGGAGACCGTCATGAATATGACGGTGGCAACCGTAACGAGCTTATTCTTCTTTATATTGTTCTTGATCATCTTTAAGTACATGTTTTTTCTCCGATCTACTGAGCCGCCTGTATGTGATCACCAGCCGAAAGAGTTAAGCCAGGTGTTTATCGTCTGCTGACGTTCTTCCTCCTTTTCGGGGGTATACTTTCCGAGATTAAGCTCGCCTCGAAGTTCCCCGTCAAGGATATATAGGACCCTGTCACACTTAAGTGCCACCTTGCTGTCATGGGTGACCATGAGGATAGTCACGCCGCTCCTGTTGATCTTAAGAAACGCGTCGATGACCGTAGCTGCCGCTCTCTGATTAAGTGCTCCGGTAGGTTCATCGGCGAAGAGGATCTCCGGATCCATCATCAGGCTCCTTAAGATGCATGCCCTCTGAAGCTGACCGCCCGACACCTCGTTTGTCATATGATCAGCGATGTCGCTTATCCCGAATTCATTAAGCAGCCCTGTTGCCTTCTCGCGGATCTTCTTTTCGTTTTTCTTACCCTTTGCATAAACGGATGTGAACATTATGTTGTCAATGACATTGAGATCGGCAAGGACGTTCATCTGCTGAAAGATAAAGCCCATCCGATTTAACCGGAGTTCCGACTTCTCCTCCTCGGATAATGACGTGAGCTCGGTGCCGCCCAGGAACACCTTGCCGCCGTCGGTCTTGTCCATTCCCGAGACACAGTACAGAAGGGTGGACTTGCCCGAACCCGAAGGTCCCATTATCGCGATCATCTCTCCCTCATATACCGTAAACCCGATATTGTTTAAGATGTTGTCTTTGCATAAACTTTCAACTTTCAATAATTCCTGCATAAATATCTTCCCCTTTTTAACGGTGTGTAATACCTTTGTGTTTGCTTCTCGACTATCAGTCGGTTTTAGTATAAAACAGGTCTTTATGCATTGTCAAGAGTTTTTCGACTATTAGTCGGTAATTTGCCCGAACGTGCTTCCATTAGCATTTTTCAGAGAATGATGACAGCTTAGCGGATGACTGAGTCTTAAGTGTCGGGTCGGCACCCACTTCAACCACGTCCGGCACTACAACACGGGTCCGCCCCCACCGGGTCAGGCCCGCTTCTCGGTTAACCTTCAATTTTTCTACTTGAAGTTTTTCTTGGACACGGTATAGATAGTATTGAACAGGGCCACTGTATAATTAAACAAAAGGTAATTGTCCGAGTACGATCGCGCATTTTCAGTAAGACAGGAGGCTTCCGGTCAAAACACAAAAAAGCATCGATACGGGTCAATGTATCCGCATCGATGCCTCTTTTCTTTGAATTGAAAAGCTCAGTTTACACCGAGGGCCTCGTCGTAGAAGGCGACTACCTGTCCGAGAAGATCAGTATCGGCAAAAGTAGCCATGATATCCATATCGACCGCCTGCGAGTAATAAGCCTCGCGTTCCTCTTCAGTAGGTGTTCGGCCGTCTAATTGCTGCATGAGCTGCTCGTTGATCCCGCGCATATATTCGCGGCTTCCGCCGTTGCTTAAGATGCTGCTGTGACCTTTGTCGGTGTAGCGTATAAACACAAAGTCGGGGTCATCTGCATATGTCCCGTAATAGACATCGTATCCGTATTGGATACCGACCGTATCATCATCCTCGCTGTGGACGATCATGATGCGGGCATCAGAATTCGCGAATCCGTCCATCGATGTCTGGACTGCATATTCACCGAACTTGATCCTCTCATATATGTTAAGATACGGCATCATGATATTGATTACCGGACCGATCATCTGCTCCCCCTGGAACAGCAGAAGATCAGACGATCTGTTGAATCCCGACACCGAACAGACTGCGGCAACTTCAGGATGCTGGTTCAGTACAGACGTGCAGGAATAACCGCCCCAGCTGTGTCCGAAAAGGACTATCGGAAGACCGCTGAATTCATCCAGTCCTTCCACAAAGGAGATAGCATGATCAAGATCGATAACGCCCTGCGGAAGACCTCTTACATTACTGCCTTCACTCTCGTCATTTCCTGTCACGTCAAATGCGAAAACGTCATAGCCGTTCTGCGTGAAATAATCCGCACAGTCCATATAGGAATTGTGACCCGCACCGATGCCGTGAGCCATTATGATCAGCCCTTTGACATCCTGACCTTCACGGTAGTATCTGTAGCCTGTCAGGATCTGTCCTTCGTTGGAGGCAAATTCATAACGGTCACGCATAAGCCCCGGAAAGTTGCCGGTGCTGAATGTAAGATATGACTGAGTCTCGTATCTGATCCCGAATACCATGCCGTACATGATGCAGGATATTACCGGCAGAATGACGGCAAATACGGCGAATAGAGTCACCAGCAAAGTAATGATCAGCCCTTTGAGCAGTTTGTGTTTTTTCTTTTCCATGATCGATATCTCCCTTATCCGGGACGATTATATCACACTGTATTTTCAGCCGGAAAGAGTTTGGTTATGGTGTGCTTTAAACCGTAAGGGAAGTCCCCCCGGGGGGCAGATCAAACGTAAGCAGACTTGCGGGTTTGCACCAAATCGCCGGAAATGGGGATTTGGTGCAAAAATATACTGCACGATTTTGCACCAAAATTAATATTTGTAAGATTTGGTGCAAAAGATCTCGCTGTTTTATCCATCAAATGCAGCAGAAACAACGGATTTGAAGTAAAAAGCAGAATGTTGTTTGTACCAAAAAGCGGTAATCACAGATTTGGTGCAAAAATATACTGCGTGAATTTGCACCAAAATGTTTATATGTAAGATTTGGTGCAAAATCCGTCAGCTGGGGTACAACCTTTTTCGCTGTGATCAGATCCGACATACAACCTATTTGATGATCTTTTATCCATTACTACAACCTTTTTCGATTATTTGAAAAAAGGTTGTATCCGCCGGGATCTGTATTCATAACTATATCCGTGAAACAGCACACGCGGATCTGACAGAATGGATCAGAAAGGGCCGGCTCATCCCCGAAAAAATCTCAAAAACGCTCTTGACACAATATACCTCGTGTGGCATAGTATATCGCAACAAGAGGTAATCGCGATATACCGTCACCACAAGTCATAGACAGAAATAAGGGAGAACAGAACCATGAACAAACAGACCTGGCCCAAAACTCTGATCGGGATCATCTTATCGATATTAGTACTCGTTGTGGCCCAGCTTGCCGCACAGCTTACGGGCGAACTGCTGGCCGCGCTTTCCGTTCCTGCGATCATCGTGGCCGTTATCGCATCCGCACTCTATCCGGTACTCGCGGTCACGGGTATCAGGCTCATCATCTGCAAGGGATTTAAGACCGAAAAGGAGACCATACGCCTCACGCGCTTCAAACCTGCGCTCAGATGGTTCGTGATAGCCGTGATAATGCCCGTGCTGGCGATCGGGTCATATTTTTTCTTTAGCGGCGAACTTACAAGGAGCCCGCTTTCTTCGCAGGACCTGATACCGTCGATCGTATATTCCGTAGGGTTTTATTCGATTGCGGCCGGCATAGTCGAAGAGCTCGTCTTCCGAGGCGTCATAATGGGCCTTCTCGAGAAGAAGACCAACTTCGCAGTCGCCTGCATCATCCCTTCGGTCCTCTTCGGCCTCCTCCACATTATCGGAAATGAACTGAGCTTTCGAAGCATCATCCAGCTTGCCATCGCAGGCACGATCGTAGGTATCCTCTTCTCACTGATCGCCAAGTATACCGGAAGCATCTGGGAAGGCGCGATCGTCCATGGCATCTGGAATGCAGCCGCATACATCATAGCGATCGGCAATACGACCTCCGATGGATCTATCTTCACCTATGTCCTTAACTCGAGATCGTTCCTTCTGACCGGAGGAGATTTCGGCATGGAAGCATCCGTCAACTCGATTGCCGCATATGCGGTCATCATCGCGGCCGTGGCAGTAATGATGGCTAAAAAGAAAAAGACGGCTATCGGCAATTCCTGACAGCCGGTTTTTCACGGATACATTCGCGGACCTTATGAACCGTAAACGCGTTTCTTTACCGCAGGGATCTTCATCACAAAGAATGCAGCAAGTGCACCGAGCACATTCAGTATCAGGTCATCGATATCGCATGATCCTACGCTGAAGCACATCTGTGTAAACTCGATGAATATAACGATGAGACACGTGATCAGGACAAACGGTATCACCTTTCTTGCAGGCCGCAAAAGGAGCGGCAGGAAGAACCCCAGAGGCGCAGTTGCGGCAAGGTTGCCTGCGATGTTGACCATGACGAACCTTACGGGATTGCCTTCGGTAAACATCGCCGCGATCGTCTTGAACGGAACAAAGTTTGTCCTGTTGGAAAGATAGACTTTCAAATCCTCCGGATCACCGAGTATAAAACGCGGAAAGCTCCTTCTGACACCGAATGTCAGAAGGAACAGGAACATAAGATAAAAGACAAAAGCTGCCCATTGCCATATATTGACGGCCGTCTTTTCGCGGGAAGGGCATATCCTTCCGTAAAGCCTTACCGCATTGCAGGAAAAAGCAGTCACTGCCAGGAACAGCAGGAGCAGCACGGGATACCCCGCCGTCTGAATGCAAACGGCAAACAGTCCGAGCGCCAAAGCCGCGGCCGCTATGGATAAGATCATCTTTATCCGCATCGACTAACCCCTCGCGGTCTCACCCTTCCGGGTCTGAAAGATGCAAAGACCCGCTATCAGGAGCAAAGGTAACATAATGCATGCAAAAGCAGCTACCATCTTATTTTCCGAACCGGCCGGCGAAGTCATGAATCCCGCAAGAAAACTCGGGGCCGCATTATTGACTCCGTGAAGGAAAGCGGCCGGCCATACCGACCCGGTCCTCTCGGTCACAAACGTAAGGATCGTTCCCAGAAGGATACAGTATATGCACATCATGATAATGCCGACATAAGGGAAACCCGGATAATCCGTTCCGAAGTTATGGCCCACGCAGGTAAGCGGCGCATGCCACAGTCCCCATATGATGCCTCCGACGATAAGCGCTTTGTATCTGCCCATGAGCTTATTCAGTTTCGGCATCATATATGCCCGCCAGCCGAACTCTTCACCGAATGCCGCGAATGATATAATGACACCGCTTATGATCGCATTCACGGGGAATAGCAGCGCCATGCTGTCGGGAAGTCCCGCTTTTGAAAGAGCCGTTGCATCAAAAGAACCGGGAATAACGATACACTGCAGGGCATCAGATGCCGTCGCATATATGACGGGGATCAAGATCGCGAACAGAAAGAGTTTCCATTTCCCGTCCGTAAGATCTATCCCGAGCATCATGGAATCCTTTCCCGCCGGCCTGAAGCCTTCCTTTGTCAGCGCTCTCGCAATGACGTGCGCTATCGCGGGAGTCAGCATTCCGAGCGATACAAGACTTATCAGCTTAAAACATTCAGGATCGTTCATATCCCAGACAAAACCGTTCCCGATGAAGATGAACTCGAAGGCCCATGCCAGGCCAAATGCAAAAACAAGATATATGATCAGTCGTTTGATCTGAACTTTTTTATCCATATCAGTATGCCCCCTTATCACAGAACCGGCAGCTTATCCTGTAGGACAGATAATATATGCCTACGGCTGCAAAAGGACCGACCATCTCAAACAGAGACAACTCGAACTGATGCGCCATCATCCAGTTAACGATCATCTCCGTGTCAACGTTTACGACATCACCGAAAAGGATATACCACAGGATCACCGTACCCAGGATCATGAACATTGCGATCCTGACGACTTTTCCTTTGGAAGTACCTAAAGAGATATAAGATCCCAGATCGATGGCAGCACACACTATTCCAAAACAAACGATTGCAAGTATGGTCGGCAGTGTAACAGACCAAAGAGGGCTAAACTTTTCTGAATTACTGAGCGAAGAACCGACTACATACCAGATCGCTGTGAATGAGAATATGACATATGCCATGATCCCTATAAAAACGTAATGAGACGCTATGTACTGATTCTTTTTAACGGGAAGCGAACTATAGTAGTCGATCACTCTTCCGCGTGTCTTATCATCTTCAACGAGCTTGGTCGGCCAGGCAGTCACGACTGTTCCGAACACCATGACGAACAAGAGCATGCCGCCGGCCCAATACAATCCGTCAGCCATAAGATCTGCAATTTCCATATCTGACTCTTCTATGAGAAGGAAAACAGAAGGCATCAGTAATCTCATTATTATGATCACTGCAAAGATGACAAGATACGTTATAGTCAGTTTCTTTCCTTTAATGGATACAAAATCCTTATAAAGCAGGCCGGTCATCAGATCACCTCCCTTTTCTTTGTCGCAACAGCGACCGTAACAAAATAGGATATGACACCGATGATGCAGGCAGTAATAATGAACAGATAAGATCTGTCTGTAATAAGAGCTGATACGCTTCTGGCCTGTTCAAAGATCACATTCGGGAAATCATCTCCCGCCTTTATAAGGGCGATGATGTTTTTTGTGTTCATTCCCAAAACGGCCAGGAGTATGATCAGCAAAGAAAAAGTTTCCGAATACACCTCAGAACCGTTAAGGATGATCCCGAGATCAAATTGCAGGAAGGTATATATCAGGCAAACGGAAAGTCCTATGATCACTATCGAAAAAAGCTGCCCGAATGCAACCATATCAGTAAACAGTGAGACCGCGGAACAGATCAATATGCTCAATACAGCTCCGGCAAGATATAGCCCGCAGAAACAAATGATCTTCGACATGATCCTCTGTCTTATCGTCAAAGGAGTAACGGAAGCAACTGCGGTAAACCCGGATTGCCGGTCCTCGTGAAGCAGATTCCTTACTGTATCACCGACGGCGCACATAGGCAGGAGCATAAGCATCATAAAGGTATACGAATACACATCGCGTGCAACTTGAGCCTCCTGTTCAGTCGTATCAGGCCCCGGGACAGTCATCTTACGGAGATTTCCCGATGCTGCACTGATGCTGAACATGACCGCCAGAACGATAACGAAAACAGTAACAACCATAACCATGACAAGCCTCTGCCGAAAACTCATCAGATCTTTTATTATCAGTCCTCTCATGGCCTTATCCTCGCTTGGGACTGCTCACATAACCGAGCATGATCTGTTCGATCGTCGCGGGTTCGACAACACATTTCGGGTAAAGTTTCTCACATGTCTGCCTGTCGTTTACAAGAAGCTGTATCCCGAAAGAACTGTTCTCTTCGCTTACGATCAGAGAATCGCTTATCTTGCCTCTTTCATCCTTCTTGCAGCGCATGATGCCGTGCTTTTCGAGAAGGACGTCCTTGTTCCCTTTAAGAACGATCTTACCTGCGTTGATAAACACTATCTCATCGGCAATCTGTTCAAGATCTGAAGTTATATGCGTAGACAAAAGGATCGTGTGATCCTCTTCAACGACAAACTCCCTGAAGATCTCCAAGATCTCGTGGCGTACAATGGGATCCAGACCGCTCGTAGGCTCGTCCATAACAAGGAGCTTCGCGTTATGTGAGAGTGCCACCGCGATCTGCAGCTTCATCCTCATGCCGCGCGAAAAGTCACCGCACTTTTTCTTCACGGGAAGGGCAAATCTCTTAAGGTAATCGAAGAAGACTTTCTCATCCCAATTCTTGTAAATGTTTCTCATTATGATGTTGATGTCTTTCGCGGTGAGATATTCATTGAATCCCATCTCATCAAAGACAACACCTGTGTCTTCCCTGACAGCAGCACTTTCTTTGGACATATCCCGTCCGAGGACATATATCTCACCGGAATCTTTTGCCCTTACGTCGAGGAGCAGTTTTATCGTTGTTGTCTTACCGGCACCGTTCTGACCGATAAAACCGCAAACAGAACCTTCAGGCACGTCAAAACTGATATTATCGAGCTTAAAATCACCATAGTCTTTGGTAACGTTTTTTATCTCAATTGCATTCTTTACGCTTTCCATACAGAACCTCTGCTAAGAGTGCTGTTTCTTCTTCGATTTCTCCTCATAAAGAAGATCGAGCATCTCTTTCAATTCATCTTTGGTAACTTTTCCGATGATCGCCTTATCGACTGCCTCGTCGATCAATTCCTCGATCGAGAACATCAGGTTCTCGCGGACGATATCAGTATTGACGGCCTTAACAAAGCTTCCCTTACCCATGACCGACTCGATAAAGCCGTCACGTTCAAGGTCTTCATATGCTCTTTTGGTAGTGATGATGCTGATCTTGAGCTCCTTGGCCAGGACTCTCATAGACGGCAGCATCTCACCTTCGGCCAGCTCACCGGTCATGATCTGATTCTTGATCTGTTCCTCGATCTGTTCGTAGATCGGAACACCGGAACTGTTACTGATGATGATATCCATTTGTTCTTCCTTTGCGCGCGCCCGACGATCCTTTATGCGCATATAGGGATCGTCAGCATACAATAATTAGTGTATATATCCATTATATACACTATGCACACTTTGTCAACAAAGAAAATCTTAGGATAATATTGCGCCTGAAACCTCAGGTCTCCTGGACATCGATATCGATGCCGGTTATACTCTTTTCCTTCAAAGCGTTATAGGGTTCGGACGACCTGATATACTCCGCTATGTCATCATCTTCGGCGAAATACCTGTGGTCATACGGGATCTTTCCGCTTACGTCAAACCTGACGTTCAGTATAAGCTGATAAAACTCGTCATCCTCGCAGGGTGTCTGACGCATAAGGCAGAACAAGTACCCCGGGTCCATCCCGGGAAATAAAAACGGGTTTGTCCCTGCGGCATACTCGATCTCCGCTTCGGGATTAGCGGGAGCTTCGCTGATGACATTTACGAAAGTCTTTACTATCGTCTCAAGGTCCATGTCCTCATTTATCGAAGAGCGAAGCTTACCGCACAGTTCCTTCTGGTCATCGATCACGCGGTTGCTGCGCTCCTTGTCACCTGAAACGGTCAGGTCTTCTTCGGCGACCGGCTCATACCCGTCATCAGTCTTTTTGTATCGGGTGTTAATACAGCTTAAAAGCACCGTCTCATCACCATCGTAAGAGAGTCTTGTCCGCGAGATATTCACGGTGTCGCTGCCGGCTGCGATCATGCCGCCGTATATGCCGATGATCTCGACGACTCTGCCGTCTTCGCCGGTGACATAATATGCAAAACTGTTATGCATCTCCATCCTTCCGATCAGACCGAACATCGCGCCGGTATAATAACCTTCATGGTAGTCAAAGAGCTCGTAATTATCTCCAAACCTGCCCATGCTGTTCCATGCTCCGGCCAATCGTCCGTCGGGCCTCATGAAGAACGTTATCCGGCTCATGCCGGCCAGGCCGCTTCCATCTGCCGACTCGATCCAGTTTCTCGCATTAATGCCTATATATTCACCATGGCGGTCCTTTTGCAATAGGCCACTGATCCTTTGATCGGGATCTGATGTCAGAGCGATCTCGTCGTACATGATAAGATCCGCAGTCCTTATGTCATGGGAAGCGTAATAATCCTTCATGCCCTTTAATAGCTCGGATACGTTTTGCAGGTCCATATCATGCCTCCTCATCAGTTCACATGTAATCGGCCGCCAGGTCTTCCAAGGACTGATCTGTTATGATCACGCGGTCCTCCATGCAATCCTCGATCTCATATACCGTACCATTACTATAATCAACGCAGTATTTCATATCATTATCCTGATAAGGATCTCCCGCATCTGTCCTGCAGAAGTAAAAAGTTATGCTAACATGCTGATCCTGCGGAACGGTACTAAGATACTGAATGATCGATGATACGATCTCATCTTCATCAGGATATCCCCGGCCGTCATCATAGAATAGTATGGCATTAAAATGTGGGAATGCATATTCTTCGATATAATCTTCATGGCTCATGTAATCAATGGGCTTTGCCTTAAGATCCATATATCTGATCTCGATATCATCACAGTCGAAGTACTCCGATACGATCCCGCCGTAGTAGCTCTCGACCGCTTCCTCATGATACACACGGGTATAGTCGCTTACAAGCTGCCCGTCGATCATCCATACGCCGAACTGCCTTCCTTCGAAAAGCTCAGACGTCACTCTTATCGAATCGTAGTCGATCGATCCGAGCTGCGCGATGCCGTGCCCCTTGCACACGAACGTGTCATCAGGATAATTCTCCTGAAGTATCGAGAACCATTCCTTCTGTTCATCCGATAAAGGTTCGTCAAAACATCCCGTTAAGAGCAGCGGAAGTGCCGTTATCAGGGCAACTGCTGCCGTTATGATCTTTTTCATATCTAATCCCGTTCTCCTTATCCTTTGCGCTTTCCGCGACAGATCATCATGACTTGATTATAAGTCTGAATACCGTGCTTTACAAGCACAAAATTATTGTTTTTCGATATTTTTTATCTAATTTTCGATAACGAAGTTCGTGATCTCATCCGTAAAGCGGGGGGAATCCCTTCATCAGCGTGTCGTGATAGAATATATCCATGAAGATATATTTCGCACCGCTCGAGGGCATAACAGGCCATATATTCCGTAATGCATACAATGAGATCTACGGTCACATTGACAAGTACTTCGCGCCGTTCATTTCGCCTGCCGAGAAGTGTCCCGTAACGCCGCGGGATAGAAAGGAGATCGCTCCCGAGAATAATAAAGGGATAAACCTGGTACCGCAGATCCTGACATGCAGATCGGACGGTTTTATCGAAGCGGCAAAAGAGATCCGGGCAATGGGTTATAAAGAGGTGAACCTGAACCTCGGTTGCCCTTCGGGGACGGTCTGTGCAAAAGGGAAGGGGGCAGGCTTTTTGCCTGAGACGCTTCTGCTTCAGAGATTCCTGGATGACATCTATTCATATGCCGCACAGGAAGACTTGAAGATATCGATCAAAACGAGGCTCGGTTTTTTTGACCCTGATGAGTTCTACGATCTGGTGGATATCTTTAACGGCTTTCCCCTGAGCGAACTGATCGTTCACCCGAGGATAAGATCAGACTTCTATATAGGGGAGGTCCGGAAGGAATACTTCTCATATGCTCTGAAGAATTCCCAAAACCCTCTTGTTTATAACGGGAATATCTTTTCCTGTAAGGACTATGATGATTTATCGGATTCATTTGGCATCACCCTTGATCCGGTTATGGCAGGAAGAGGTCTTATATCCGATCCGTCTCTTGCGGACAAGCTTAAGGGAATAGCATCGGAAACTGACATAGTGAAACTGCGAAGACTGCACGACACCGTTTATCACGCGTATCAGGAGATCATATCGCCTGATATCCATGTCCTCTACAAGATGCGGGAGCTGTGGACTTACTGGCGGATCCTTTTTGACGGAAAGGACCGCGACATCAAGCGCCTGCTGAAAGCGAAGAAATACAGAGAATACGAGGACATCGTATACCGTATCCTGGAAGGTTTCAGTGAGCAGTGAAAGTCACTTTCCTGTAAAGAACCTGACTTGTAAAAAAACTTTGGCAATGGTATATATTAGAAAATCAAATGAGGGGAACTTTTCCTAAAAGGAGGATCTTATGAGATCATTTATAACAAAGGCAGCAGCATTGATCTTATGTATCGGTATGGGTATAGCTTTGCCCTCCTGTTCCAAAGGGGCTCAGAATGAAGCGGATGAGACTGAAGCGGCGGCTACTGGCACTCAGGCAGAAGCCCGGAGCGGGGAAGGGGAGGATGCTCCTATCACATCAAACTGGGAATATTATAGCGTAACGACCGACGCAGGAACATTTTATGAGTCGGAGCTGGGGGAGGATGACGTCAGGCCCATGTTCTCCACGGAAGACGGGGAGACGTTCCTTCTTTCTCTGACCGGAGAAAGGGTATATGACGGAAGTATCACTCTTCTGGAAGACGGAACATACGAGTTAAGACACGGTGACAACGAGAATGCTGTCTATGCAGAGATAAGCGGTGACACGCTCACTATCACGATCGTACCGGGATCATCATTTGTAGTGTTTAAGACAGCAGACTGAGTTCAGGCTTCAGTTTAAGACTTTGTATCGAAGTCTCAGATATGAATCCTCGAGCTGTCTGCACTCTGTCAATTGAAGGGCGCCGAGCTTTTCCAGACCGATACCGTTTCGAAGTGACTCTCCGTCGATCAAAGTGGCGGTATCCTTTCCGCCTATGAGTACGGGCGCCACTACGATATCCACATAGTCAAAGAGCTTTTCACGAAGGAATATGCTGTTAAGAGTTCCTCCGGATTGTATAGTGATGCGCTCACAGCCGAAGGAGCGCTTCAGGGTCTTGAGCATGTCCGTAAGCGACAATTGAAGTTGCAGGATTATATGGAGATTATCGGCATTGACCCCAAAAGCAGGGTGTTCGGGATTCGTCGTGACGAGAACGAATTCTTTTGACAGTTCGCAGAAATAACGTATCCCGTGTTCTGTCAGATGCTGATTATCCAGGATCACAAAAGACACGGGAGACCGTTTGGGAAACGGCTTATCGTTAACGCCCATCTTTGCCTGGACACGCCCCGTATTAAATGACCACAGATCTGTTGTCTGTTCGATATCGTAATACTGCTGAAGTCCTTCCCTGACACCGTGGATCTTGGGAAGATCCTTGTCAACGTCCATGTCGTCTGTGGAGCCGGTACTTATCTTCCCGTCGACAGACATCAACATATATAAGGTGGTTACCGGTCTGCCATTATCCATATTCCTGATCCTCCGTGTATCTCCGGATGCTGTCTGCCGTTTCCCTGTAAAGTGCTTCGATAGAGGCGATCTTTTCCAAGACCTCTTTATCAGATATCTTTCGCGGATTGCCCGGCCTTCGTTTAATTCTATGATCCTCCCGATGCGGACCTGAATGATCATTACTGTACCGGCGATGTTTGGTTACAGATAATTATACAAGGAAAGATAAAATAATTAAATAAGATATAAATGTTTATTGACAAGGGAGAGTGATCTGTACTTTGGACATCTTGATGCTGAGTGTAATTTGATTACTCGAAAATGACAAAGATTACACCACTTCAAGTGAAGCCTTGTCAGAGTCAGAGCTTAGGAAGCTGAATATCGTTTTTTATAGTATTCGTATATTGCTCCGTCTATATCAAACTGTGAGGGCTCCCATATGCCGTCATCCTTCATGTTACATTCAAATGCTATTCTGCCCTCGACAAATTTAGCTCTTATTGCCTTGAGAATATTATTAGCCTGGTCCGTATAAGGAGCATGATCAGGAAAAACCAAAGATCTGATATAAGATTCTTCTGACTCCCATTCAGGTTTAAATATATTATTTATATAATTATCAATTTCCAATTCCCTAAACTCGATCGAGTTAATGCCATCCTGCCATAATCCCTGATAAGTCTTTGCTTTCCGGTAGTCTAAGTTTGTGTTTACAAGTTGATTTATATGACTGTTGATCTCACCCCATAAACGGTCTTTTGATTTGCATACAGCAACGTTTTTATACGAATAGTTATTGTCATTTGATACAGTTTTAAGGACCCAAATGCACGGATCATCATTGTTATAAGAATCTTTATACTCTTCAGCATAATGGTTTGTTTTTTCTTTTAACGCATATGAAAGAGATTTGTTTGAGTTTGTCTTTGACGTCCATATCTCTTTATCTTTACAGTCTTTAAGTTTATAGCCGTCTTCATTAACTATGCTGCATATTTTATTAGTATATTTTTCAATTATCTTCGTTTCTTTCTTTTCAATAGGATCATGTATTGATATCATTGCATTTCCCTTCTCCCGGTGAAAGGATTCACCGTGTTCCGACTTTGGTATAACTTCATACCCTAATATTATCAGATAAACTTGGCAAATCTTATCTATACTTACAGTATAAAAAGATCATCCCCGATTGTACTGCCGGTGGATTAATTACAACCTCCGTTTCTTATACAATTTAGACAGTGAAAATATACTGTCGGTTGAATAACGGAGGCGAAAGATATGAGCAGCAGGAAGATCCCGTTTGGCAGGATGGCGGCCGTTATAGTAGTTATCTTTGTGCTTGTCGCGTTTAATGTGAGATCTGTCAGATTACTGCGGAATTCTGATTTCGTATACAGTAATGATCTTCAGGTGTATAGCGGCACGGTCGAAGCGATCAAAGAAGTGGAATGGGAACTTATAGATGGTGTGTGTACAGAGCAAGGCCGTAATGTGGATTCTACGATAATCAGTGACAATTATATCCACAATGTAAAGATAAAGCTTGTCAATGAGACCGGAAGCAGATGGTTCTATGCGGACAACAGGTCTTATGTGCGCGGCGATCTCGGCAGCGCCAGCGGTATGAATATTGTTAAGAAAGGAATGTATCTCTCTTTTGTTTACGGGAAAAATTTTATGTCCGACGATTATGTCAAAGCGATGAGCGTCAGTGATTTCACATCATCTGTGAACCGCGGTTATGCCATATTTGTACTTTCTCCGAGTTTAATCGTTCTTCTATGCTCCATAATCCTTATCGATCCCTTGCGCGACCCATACAGGAAAAAGGGAAAAGGGAGAAAAGTCATAAAGACCGTCTGCATCGTACTGACCGTGGCTGCAGCCAATTTCGGTTTTTTAGGTACAGGCATCTACAGTTATCTATTGAGATTACAGAAAGCCGCTGCCACGCCACCGGTACGTGCTCATGCACCGATCATCTACATATACGGCGATGAGGAGGAGAGCATAAATGTTAAGCTCGACATCAAAGGAGATCTTACCTGTACATATCCCGAATATGATACGGAAGACGGGTGGAATGTAACAGCTTCACCGGACGGAACGCTCACAGACATGAACGGAGATAAGTACAGGTATCTCTTCTGGGAAGCTGATCTTGATATGGACTGCGACATGAGCAGGGGCTATTGCGTGAGGGGATGCGATACCGAAGAGTTCCTTGATCAGGCACTGGCGGAACTCGGACTCAATGAGACGGAGGCCGCGGATTTTATAAGCTTCTGGCTTCCGTTCATGAGCGAAAGTCCATATAACGTAATATCGTTTCAGACTACCACATATACCGATGCCGCCGGACTTAATGTAACGCCCGCTCCGGACGTGACGGTTCGTGTCAACATGTTGTGGTACATGTCCTACGAGTATGTCGACATCGAGCCGCAGGACCTTAGCGGAATGAACCCCGGACTTACGGATCGTGAAGGTCTCGTGCTCGTAGAGTGGGGCGGTGAAGTGTTGGAATGGCGGTGTCAAAGGGGTTTTCAGACATTCGAATGATACGTGCTTGACAGTGGCCGCCCTTCGGTGCTATATTCCTTTTATGAATGAATTTTCGTTCAGTCAAAAAAGGAGAGATGAGAGATGCCCAAGAGCGAAGAACAGTGTAAGCAGCAAAGGGAAGAGATGAGAAGAAGGATCCTTAAGGAGTCGTCTTTGTATTTCGCGCGTAACGGATTCGGCGATACTAAGATCGGAGATCTTGCCAGGCATATCGGGATAGGACAGGGGACGATCTACCTGTACTTTAAATCCAAAGAGGAGCTTTTTGAAGAGATAAGGAGATCGGCGGAGAACAGGGAAGAGATAAAGAAGCTGGATGCTCTTTCGAAGCTTCCTTTGCCTTCTAAGACAAAGATAGATATGATCTCGGCAGAGATGGAGAAGAAGCTTAAAAAGGACGAAGAATATGTAGTCAAGATCACTCTTCTTACGCAGCTTCTTATGGAGCAGCAGGAGACTCTTTACAGGAACGATCTTTATAAGATCCTGGCAAAGATCATAAGGCAGGGTCAGAAGGAGGGAAGCGTAGTAAAAGGTGATGCCGTCTATCTCGCCGATCTCTACTGGGGAACGGTCTATATGTATGCGTTAAAGAAGCTCTTCGTAAGTGATTGCAAGATGGTAAATAAAGAGACACTCTCACGTCTTCTGGTGATATGATATGTCAAGGGTAGCGATAGTGACAGGTGCCACTGGAGGCATCGGGAAAAAGTTTGTTGAACGCATCTGTCTCATGGAAGATATCGACGTGATATGGGCAGTCGGAAGAAATAAAGAGAAGCTCGATGAGCTTTGTGAAGTTTCACCCAAAGTGGTTTCTGTCGAGGCTGATCTGGCGGCAGACGGAGTAGACGTCATCGCGGATCTGATCGACTCGCATAAGCCTGATATCCGTATGCTCGTTAATAATGCCGGAACAGGATCTATGGGTCCCTACTATGATATGGGAAGAGATAAGGTGGCGGCATGTTGTACGGTCAATTGCACTGCTCCCTCGGAACTGATCTCAGTAGTCTTACCATACATGAGAGAAGGCGCGAAGATCCTTAATATCTCGTCTGCTTCTTCATTCCAGCCTAACCCGTATCTTGCAGTATATTCAGCAAGCAAGGTCTATCTTAAGAACCTCTCGAGAGCACTGTCGGTAGAGCTTAAGCCGCGAGGTATCACAGTAACATGCGTGTGCCCCGGATGGGTGGATACCGGCATGCTCCCTAAGACCAAAGACGGCAAGGAGATAAGATACAGCGGTCTGATCAGTCCCGATCTTGTTGCAGACAAGGCGCTTTGTGACAGCAGCAGGGGGAAGGATATGTCCGTGCCGGGATCCTTCGCCAAATACTTCAGATTCTATTCGAAGATAACACCTGCATCGCTTGTCATGAAGCAATGGATGAAAGCGATCAGAAGATACATATGAGATACAGGATCGATACAGAGAGGGTCGAACTCTTTGACGTTAACGTGCTGATCGTTATGCAGGTGCACCTTAATAAGGAAGTGCCGTTTCAAGAACTTTCACGAGCTTTCCGGGAAGCCACCGGTATTCACGAGATACTGAATTCGAAAGTATCGATCGAAGGATCAGGAGAGGCATATTACGTTACACACGATGAGCCCCAAAACAGCATCAGCATTACAGACTGTTCCCTGGAAGAGATGATCGCAAGGAACGAGAAGATCAGGTTCAGGATAGAAAACGGAGAATATATACGGGCATTTGTATCTTCCGATAAGATCGCTTTCCTTATGCATCACTTAGGCGGTGACGGCAAATCCCTGCTGTATTTTATCGAGACATTCATGAAGTGTCTTTCCGGTATCAGGTGCGATAATATGCCTTTCCGTCATACGACGTTAGAGAGTATTCCCGGAGGCGGGAAATTGCCGTTTTTCCATAACATTTTGACACGGATCTGGAACAGGAAATGGGGCAGTCAAAGGCGTGTGTTCACATATGCAGATATGGACGTTTCCTATGAGGATTTCTGGAGCAGGAAAAAGACCCGGATCGAGACATCCAGATATGAAAGAAACGAGCTTAGGAAACTTCTTAAAAGTGCCAAAGAAGCGGGAGTCTCCCTGACGTCTTATCTCATAACGCAGATGGTAAGAGACATGGGGATAAGAGCGGAGATCGGCCTGGCAGTCAACGCTAGAACTGACGGAAATAAATGTATGGGAAATCAGGTTACGGGGACGGCGATTACTTTCGGATACGATACGAGAAGATCTTTCGAAGATAATGCGAAAACGGTTCAGAGATCGTTAAGAAAAGAGCTCGAAAATGACACGCGGAAATTCTTCGCATTGAACTTTATGGGGAGGCTCGATCCGACACTTCGAGATGCACTTAACATGGAGCGGGCGGGATACTATCACAGCCGGTTTACTTCGAGAGTGGCCGGGTATCTGGGATACGGAGACAGGATCAGAGATATCAGCATAACGAATCTGACGCGTGCTGATATACCGCTTATATACGGCGGATATGAGATAGAGGATATCGTGTTCGTTCCGCCTGTCGTATCTTATGCGAAGAACGTCATCGGTATCGTTACGACAGGCGATGTCATGAACGTAACGAGGCATTTTTATGATGAGTAAAGTCTGACGATCTTGCTTCCTTTTATAGCGGTCATGCCATGAATGGTATCCTATGCATTCTGATATTTCCGGCATACGGCTATGTATGAATTATTTCAAAAGTTGTATTTTAATCCGTAATCATTGTTCAGGTCGAATCGTATTTCCGGATCAGCAGAATAACCGATCGACATTTCACGCTGCAGAGGGTCACTCATATCAAAAACCGGCATTTTTCCTCTTGGCTGAAGGATCTTTCCATCAAATTGTTTTATCCTGTCGGCAAATATATCGTTCCGGTAGAGTTCTACAAGAATCTTTGCTGCGGAATGAGTATGTTCTCCTAAATTCTGCTTTTTGTACTCATCTTTTTCGTTCAGCCACTTGAAAAGGTATGTATCGACTATCTTACTAACGACCGGTGTCTCTCCCTCGCTGACAAGAACTTCAATAACGTGTCGATCTCCGGTGTATTTGCACAGCTTTTCAAACAAACTGTCTGTCAGACCGGTGCTTTTGATCTCTTCGATCGTAAGATTATTGATAACGACTTTCTCATCACTCCAAGATAGTTCTTCTCCGCGGAAGAATCGCTTTTTATTTTCTTCTAAAGCTTTTTGCTTTTTTTCTTCTTCTAATTTTTCCTGCTGCCGTTTACGCTCTTCTGTCTCTAATTGTTTTCTTAACTCTATTGAATCAAGATAGTCCTTATATTTTTGGATTACTTCGGGAATCGTAAGTTCCCAGAAAGCGAGCCTACTTATTCCATCATTCTTAGTCTGAGTTGCCACTTCATACATAATGTTTTCGAATTCTTCTTTGATATCGATCGTATTTTTCAAGTGTTCGATCAGCGAATCTGCTTTTTTCAGACTGAAACTTGATGTTATTAAAAGATCTTTCATTTCATCAACAGACAGACTGTCCCAAAAGCACTCGATCGCAATATTGTTATTCGGATTTACTTCCTTTTTCAGGTTTTCAAAAGCTTCTTTATCATGTCCATTATACTTCAGGGAATAGTATCTTATGATCAGATCCGGATCGGATATATATTCATTCAGTCTGCTCTTGTCGTGAAGCTGATCGATCAATTCTTTCTTGATCTGATCGTTTTTCTTTCCCCCTAGCCTTACCCCTTTCATAGCCCGCAGTATCGCGTCATCCGATCTGAGTTTTCTCGCTGCAGTCATGCGGACTTTCTCATGCGGACTTTCAAGGACAGCTGACAGCAGTTGATCTTCGTCCTGTAATTGTGTTACAAAAGCTAAAGCTTTTTCTTCGTTTTTATGCATCCATTTAGGTTTGAACAAGCTCATATAGTTTCCTCACTAACGGCTAAAGTAATAATATCATTGTATGTCTGTTTCCATGTTTATAATTCTTCAAGTCCGAGACTCTTCAAATACTGATAAGTGCCATCATAGAATTCCGGCAAGCGCGTGCTGTCTTCCCAGAATCCGCTTGTAGTCTTGTTGTCATTGCCTTCCGGAACACAGATAACCATACCGGCTCGAGCACGCGTAAGAAGCACTCTGTACGCGTTCAGCATGTATTTCATTTGTTCTTGCTTACTCTCGGTGGCCGCGGTTAGTTTATTCCAAGCGGTGCTTCCATTAAACCTGTAGAAATGCCATTGACCGTTCTCATAGCGCATATCAGCGTCCCACAGAAGACATGTATAATCCAACTCAAGCCCTTGAACCTGAATCTCTGTAGCAGCATCTTCAAGGTAATTTGATGCTCTTGTATCAATCTTATCTTCAAGGAACCAATGAACAGCATTTTCATCTCCACTGGGTAATACATGTATTCCCAAAGGTTTGTAACGAGCTGATTCTTTTGTGATCAAAACTCCCGTTCTTTCTGTTCCTCTTACTCTTGAATGCAGCCAAGCCTTCGCCTTATCCATATCTCTTGTAAGAACAATCGGATATCTATTTTTAATCTCCGCATAAATAGAAGTCGCATTATCATTAATATCCAGTAATGAATGAACAAAAGCCGACAGTTTCTCTGCTCTGTAAGAACGCAGGAAAACTCCAAGATGTAAGCTTTCGGAATACGTTACATTTTTGTTCTCGTGTAGAAGTTCGTTAACCTTTCCTTCGGCATATTCCGGTTCTGTTAATCTGGGAGAAATATAAACCTTCCAATGAGTGAAACTCTCATTCAAAGACCTAATCCATTCTGTTATTCCGGCTTCACCAGTATTGATTTCCTGGCCTCCTCCGACAAGGCACACAATCGTTGCCCAATCTTCTCGCTGATCTAATGACCATATCAGAAACGATGCCTCGGACATAGGGAAGTTAGGGACTTTCAACTTATTGCCGTAAGTTCCGCCGCGCTTAAGGTAGTTTGCCAATCGCTGGTGCGTCCAGGATCTCTGCGCCTCATCAAATATAGCTACATGCTCAACTTCACCATAACCAGAATCCTTCTGATTAACAGCTTTTGTCGGATCGATCTCAAGTCTTCCGTTCTCAACCGGATTCTTGATTTTAGCTAACATATTATCACGATAACGATGGATGATCTGAATGAATTTTCTTACTTCACGCCTAGAATCGGATAGTTGCGTATAAAGAAACATAAATGATTTCTGCATGACGATTTTCAAGAATAATTTTCACGTGTGATATAATGCCTGTGATAGAGGCAGGACCTTTGTAGGATGGAAATCAGGGATAGATAATTACGAGGTGAAAGCAATGACATGTCCGTTTTGCAATAATTTGATGGAAGAAGGAATAATACAAAGTTCACAGGAGCTTTCATGGAAAAAAGGAATAAAACGACCGGTATTCGGGAGGGCCGTATTCCATGATGATTCAATAGTTCTTTCTAAACTGTCATATATGAAAGGTTCAGCGGTAAAGGCACTTCTATGCAGGAAATGTATGAAGGTGATCATAGATTGTGCTGATAAAGGATCGGACTTAAACCATTAAGGAAAATGGCATCCTTGCAGACGACCATAAGGGCGGCTGCATCATATTCGAGAAGAGAGATCTTGTGGAAGAATAGCTTGCCAAGATAACTGCATGATAAGCATTCAATTCTGTCCGTCCATTTAACTTGCCTCAATATTGTGTTAACAGGAAGTGTATAATTAACGTTAACCAATATATGAATAAGGGACGGACAGATTTATGTCGAAGAGAGCTTTATTTTTCCTTCCGGCTGCAGTGCTGGCTATTGCAACTTGTATATGGTGCTCCATTAAGGAGAGTGCTTACGGCTTCACGGATAAACCGTTGTATGGTTCGTTCTCTATCTTGAGTCTTGTGGTGCCGTTATTCTATCTTATCGCACTGATCGCCAAGCTGATGAGGACGGCTGACGATGATCGAGGATTTTATATCAAGTCTTCGATCGTGATCTTGATCTGCTGTCTTATCGGAGTCATAGCCTTTATTCTTTCCCCCGCATTTAATGCCACATAAGTCATTGTGGTATTGTGTATGTATGGGTAATCATGGTATTAATCTCTATATCCTCGCTGCAATTACAATCTGTCCCACAACTGCACTTCAACATATGCGTATTTTCCTAATGACTCTTTGAAGTATTTCTCGGTCGAACCGCCGCATGCTTTTATGCCTTCCAGGAGCATGGTCTTAGTAAGGACTGCCGGGGTCTGTCCGTGTATCAAAAGAGCACAGCTGTCGCCCAACGTGAAGCTTATCTGATCGTCAGGAATATCTTCCAGATCAAATACGATCTTGTCACTTGTATCAAACCAATTTCGAAGATACTCACATTCCATTAGTACAAAGGAATACGGATGAAGAAGTTTTGGTTTGCCGCCAAGTTTAATGAAAGCATCACGAACAAATTCGTCCGCTCTTTTTCGATTAGGATAATAATTCTCAAAATCAGCAAACCTGCCGAAACTCGTGGTGTCAGGATGTTCGGAAGCAAGTTTGGCGGCCGTCTCAAAAGCCTCTGCTTCAGGAAGGTTCATGATGTTCTTCCACGGATCGGTTCCGGGAAAATAGTAGTGTGTAATAACTAGTTTATCCATACTATATCCTTCCTTCATCAATTGCTCAATCTTTTAAACAAGATATTGGAACTACAAAAACACCGTCTTCACGCTTATATGCGAAAGGCGCAATCCCGCACAAAACCATCATAAACGCAGGCTTGTGCATCTTATCAGTATCTATCTTCTCTGAAAGGGTGATAAGATTATTCGCGCCTTCGTTTATCAAATCATCTCCGCCAAGTTTTATTTCGATCAAACCATATTCACCGTTTCTGAGATGAACGACAGCGTCACACTCGAGTCCAGTTTTATCTCTATAGTGGTACACATCACCATCAAGTGCATCAGCATACACGCGAAGGTCTCTGATGCAGAGATTCTCAAAAATTAATCCCATCAGATTCAGATCGTTTACCAGATCTTTAGGACCCATACCAAGAGAAGCAGTAGCGATGGAAGGATCAACAAAATATCTTGTATCAGTAGTTCTTATAGCGGTTTTTGACCTGGGATTTGGATTCCATGCCCTAGAATCCTCGATTACGAATAGTTTTCTCAATGCGTTTAAATATGAATACACAGTTTCTTTGTCGAATGTATCCGTATCATTATGTATAAGGTCATCACGAATCGTTTCAAGAGAGGCTTGGGTTGATACATTTCGCGCATATGATCTCATCAGCCGCTTGGTTCTCTCCGGATCTCTTTTTACTCCATCTACACGTGATATATCATCGTTCACTACTGCATCAAAATAATCACGAGCTTGCTTCAAGGATACTTTTTCTGATTGCCTGATAGCCTTAGGCCATCCGCCTCGACAAATATAAAAAGCAATATCATTAATATCATGATCATCAGATCCTGAAATATCTTCACCTGCGAACAAAGCCCCAAGAGAAACCTGCCCGTTCGAATCTCCAGATTCATACAGTGACATTGGGCGCATTTTCATCCTAACTATTCTTCCGATTCCCGTATGTGTACTCTCATCGAGCTTTGTGGGAACAGACGAACCCGTCAGAATAAACTGACCAAATTCATCTCTTTGATCCACTTCATAACGAACAGCATTCCACAATGTTGGAGCCAACTGCCATTCATCAATCAAATGAGGCACATCACCTTCAAGAAGAGAAGATGGTCGAAGCTTGGCCATTCTCTGATATTGTTCGGTCATATCCGGACGATCCATTTCTATAACACTCTTAGCAAGATGTTTTGCCGAAGTGGTCTTTCCACACCATTTTGCACCTTCAACAAGAACCGCGCCTTTTGATTCAAGATGATCCAACAATAATTTATCTGAGACTCTCGCCATGTATTCTTTCATAGTAAACCTCCATATCTTAAGGATTATTATAGCTTTTCCAGGCAGATTATTCAACCAAAGCCGAGTATTTGGACGCGTTTTGTTCGAGTATTTGGACGTGTGGCGTCCGAGTATTTGGACGCAAATTGTTTAACATCCCAGATAGCGGTGGCGCAAAACAAGAATTATCCAATACCGTTTTTGCACCAAAACAAGGTTTTCTTTGAGATCCGCTTTTGTATGCTTCATGATCGCCCCCTGGACTACTGGAGTCAAATTTGATGTTATACGAAGTCAATCATGGTCTTTCTGACAAGATTAGCAGCGTAATGAGCCACTTCTGCAGAAATCATTGCTCATTTTCTCCCAATGAAATGCGATTTTCACATAACTCTTCATATCCCCCACAAAGTCAAATATGATTCATGAATGATTGTGCAATTTGACATTAGCTATTTATATATTGATCCAAAGCTATAACTATTAATGGAAATACAAAGGAAGATGCTTATTATAATTCAGTAAAGGAATTTGCACGGGATGATATAATACTAAGGACAGAGGAAGGTCCTTTGTCGAGAATATGAACAGTAAAATAATATAGTGGATAATTATGGAGTATTTAAAATCGCGGAACAAAGAAAAATACAAAGAGGAGATGGCCGATCTTCTCTTTAAAAGCGCTCAGCTTATCAAGGATCCTAAAGGCGAGCTCAAATCCTTTTATGGTGCAACAATAGGAGGAGTAATTCTGGCCGGAACAGGCCTTTTCCTGGTGACATTCGGACTGATAAGCACTTTGATCAAGAAGCAGGTTAATGCATCTGCTACGGTCTTCTTTATTGTTATGTATGTATTCTTCATAATTATCGGTCTGATTTCTGTTTTGGTGCTTAGCACAAGAAAGAAAATAATAAACCGACCGGATAATGATAATCATTTTGACTGTGATATAGATGGAGTTATATTTATTACCTCTCAAGGTGAGCGAAAATCTTACTGGGATAAATATCAGGCCATAAGAGCATTTAAATACACAATGGCATTTATCCCAAAAGATCGAAAAGGGATGTATCTTCTTGTTCCGATTGAGAATCTCCAAAATGTCACAACTTTTCTCGAAGAGAATGGAATAAATATTGATGTGATCCGATAGTGTTTTTACAGGAAAAGGGACTAAAGGAAAAACAATGAAGAGAAAAATAGCAATAGTCTTTGCAATTGTAATTATTCCAATAATACTTTTGTCGATAATCCTATACTTGTCACAGTTTCATTTTGACTTTTCGCAGGATTATAGAAGTGTAGAAGGATATGAAAACATAGTTTTTATGGACCCCAATAGTAAGCAATGCTTTCGTTTGTGCGTTTGGGGATTAATAAGAACAGAAAAACCTGATGGATTCGAGGATCATCGTTATCTCGTTAGCCCTTCTGAATATCAGATGTTAGCTGAGAATACTGATGCTGAAAATATATGGCAAGTAGTTTCCTCTCCCGATGGAAGATACATTTTATATGCTGAGAGAATAAATGTTGGTACAGGAGTAACAACAGATGAAGAGGAAGTATTTTACAGAGTTTATTCGATAGAAGATGGCACGAGCACAACCATTTATTCCGGTTATAGGCAATTCCTACTGGTTGATTGGAAATAACTATTGCAAGGAGAATTATGAAAAAGCGCGCCCAAAGGCTGATTATTGTAATAATTGTTTTGATTTTGGCAACCTTACCGGGTTGTTCCAAGCTATTAAATGGCAAGTATGATCCCAACCTCTCGATTGGTGAACAGATAAAAACCAGACATTATAAGGGCAGTGCAGAAAGCTTCGGAAAGAATCAGTTGTTGGATGAGATACTTGAATGTATCGAGGATGAAGATGTCGATCGTATGATGGAACTGTTCTCTGATTACGCACTGGAAGAAAACGATATTCTGGACGAAGAACTAGAAGAATTATATGATGACTTCCCTGAAATCGATGAAGTTAGGAACAACAGTTGTGCTGCCTCTCGCTCAGACAACATCGGGGCTACTGAATACAGATACAAGTATCAGATTATGGCAGATATCTATGATGAGGAAGGTAACCGTTACTATTTCATATGTGTGTGGATAGAAGGTTGTTCTGACGACCCGGATATGCAGGGGCTTCATTCGATTCAATTAGTCAGCGATGAGTCCTATTGGGAAGAATCATTCACGGTTCACAGCTGGGACGACAGACCCGGTGTGTATGTGTATCTATAAAGAGAGCCATTAGGTCGGGAAATGTATCTTTCCGGTCTTATGTGCGCCTGATGCGACATTGACGATCCGCGAGCCTTCCCCCCATGACATCAAGAAGGGACATGGTCAGAAGAAAGTGACCTATGTGATTGACACCGAACTGGCGCTCCAGTCCTTCCTTGGTCTCCTGCCTGTCCAGAGATATGAATCCTGCATTGTTTACGAGGATATCAAGCCGCTGAAAGATCTTCTTAAACATCCGGACAAACTCTTTTATGGATTCATAATCCCCCAGATCCGCGAGAAGCAGATAAGTCCTGCTGTTGGCGTCAGCGAGAAGCTTTTTATATGCTTCCCTGCCGCGCTCCTCACTTCTGCAGAGCATGACAACAGTTGCACCTTCATCCAGCAGTGCCTTCGCCGTTGCCATTCCCATGCCCGAGTTGGCACCCGTTACTATCGCGACTTTTCCGATCAGTCTTTTCATAACTATACTTTTTCAGTATAGCAGATATAACGGGCGGCAATAAAGGCACTCTCTTTTACTGCAGTTCGATCCATATAGCCGGCCGTACCCCGCAGAGGGGACAATTCTTCTTGTTTTTTCTTAAACGATCACCATATTTATTCGAAATGCATCTCAAAAAGATATGTTGAGAGCAGATTTCAGGCATAAGAAAACCGGCTCGATGGCCGGTTCCAATCTGTACATGTAACTAGTACCAGTTAGCTAAATACTATCTTATTGTAGGTTTCAACACATTTCGGCTCCGCTTGAACGAGATGCTTAAACAGTTTCTTTATACTACTTCTTCTCCTGAGATATCGACTGTATAAACACCTGTAACAGTAACCCAACCATAATAATTGAGAGCTGACTTCAAATCGCCGCTGGCACTTATTGTCGTAGGCTTTCTTACGGTTATTTCATCAACGACGAAAACCGCATCATCGGAAAGCATTTC
>JAFZWN010000086.1 GCA_017617295.1 Clostridiales bacterium
CCCAATCAGGCGACGATCGATTTTGCTACGAGACTTTATACCACATGCCTGAACCGTTCTGCTGATCAAAACGGCCTGATGGCCTGGGCAAGGCAGCTCGCCAACCAGAGCGATACAGGTTCCGGTGCGGCAGGGGGCTTCTTCTTCAGTGATGAATTTACAGGACAGAACGTCTCTAACGGTGAGTTCGTTAACCGTCTGTATCGTACCTTCATGGGACGCGAAGCAGATGAGGCAGGTTTCTCCGCATGGGTATCTCAGCTCGACAGCGGTGTTTCCCGCGAGGAAGTCTTTAACGGCTTCGCTCAGTCGATCGAATTCGCCCGTATCTGCGCCTCTTACGGAATCGTCAGATAAGGATCTTACAGGACTGATAAGCTTCCGGACCGTCTTCTTTACCGGGGGACGGTCCTTTTTGATGAATGTGTTCTATGACATATTTATCGTCTATCCACGATTCAGTGAGATAAAGCTCCATAATACTCTTTTATCAGAGCCGGGGGCGCTGTTTGATCTCCCAAACAGGTAGCTGGAACGACGCTACATCGAAATCATGAAAAATAAAATGATTACCACCACGGAATCGCTGAAAAAAATATGATTACCACCACGGAAACGCTGAAAAAAATATGTATACCACCACAAAACCCCCGATTTTTATTTGATTACCTCTTGTGCTTTCTGTTGCTCAAATAAACGGTTTTATTAATTTGAGCAACACCGGCCGGGCCGCGGCGGGGTGGATCCGTCTGTCATATTTCCTGCAGACACAAAACAAAAAGGGCCTTCCCGCTAAAGGAAGACCCTTCATAAAGATGTTCGTTTTTTACCCGTTATCAGGGTCTGGGATATCCGAGCTCTCTGAGAACAGCATTAACGCCGTCAATGTACTTGTCCTTGTCAGAAGCACAGAATATGTAAACGATCGTATCCTCTGCCCAATAGATCCCGCCGTATATGTGACCGTCGCCCATAAGCTCGCCGGAGCCTTCGTTCTCACCGTTAAAAAGGATATAACCGTATCCTCCGTTCTCGTTATAGACCTGTCTGTGTCTTCCGGTAAAATCCTTGTCGTCTACCGCATCCTCAAAGTCATCCAATGTGTCTTCAAACCAGTCTGCGGCATCGTCCTCATCATCGTACTGGCGGTAAAGCATAACATACTTACCTTCTGAATACATTACGACCTCTACATTATCGTTATCGATCTCCAAATATTCGTCTTCATCGACATCAAGAGCGTTCTCCAGTGCATCCTTGAAATCCTTAGCCTTCAGAGGCTCGATCTTCTTCGCACAACCGGCAAGAGACATCATCATTGCTCCGGCCAGAAGGAACGTGACAGCTGATCTTAATACTTTCATACTATTCCCTCCTTGAAATGATCCGATAACTGCAACTAATTATACTCCGTATTTAAGTAAATATACATTTTACCGCCTCCCGCCTTATCACCCGCAGTGTAAAAGCTCCGGATAGCGGTACAGGAAATCCCTGCTCCTGTCGGCGAGATAATCACATCCCGCATTCTCGGGAACGGACTTACCGCCCGTATAGACGGTCTTACTAATATCGGATCTTCTTACCAGGACAACTCCGTGATTACGATCGAATACGGTAACATCCCCAAGCTCCTCTCGTCTCAGGATATTCCCCTTTATTATCGGAAGGATACTGTTAACAGGCGATATGACCGCGACATCGATATCCCTGCTCTTTCTGAAGGAGATCTCCCGCAGATATGTCTGCGCCTCCCTGTAAAGATCACAGACCGAATTCTGGACCCTGTCCATCAGACCGTCGCTGAAATCGCCTTCGACCGCGGCACCGTGCCTGATGCTCTTGCAAATGAGGATATATATATCCGTCTCCTTATCGGGAGATGCGGACAGATAAAAATCCGATATCAGTCTGGCGGTACCGCACGATGCCACATTCCCGATATATTCGTAAAATCTCGCGGCCAGGGCTCTGTCCGTATATATCCTGACAATGTCCTTCGTCCTTTGAGAAAGCGTATCAAAAGGTCTGATCGAGCTGGGAGCGAGCCTCATGTTGATGCACCTGAGCACCGTGCACAAAAGCCCGTCAAATGTACCGTCGTATACAAAATCACATATAGTGTCCATATTATCCTCCGCATTCGACCCACCGGAGAATGTAACGGTATTATACAACGGTCAGCTAAACTTTGCAAACATATTTTCGTATGTTTATGACCAGTGCTTTAGATTCTTCAGACCTCCCGTATACACAGCCCTTCTCTCCTCTTCGGTCAGCCCTTCCATTACCGGAGCATTCTTGAGCAGAAAAT
Organism: Clostridiales bacterium; assembly: GCA_017617295.1. Classification (GTDB taxonomy): domain Bacteria; phylum Bacillota; class Clostridia; order Saccharofermentanales; family Saccharofermentanaceae; genus Saccharofermentans. The sequence goes on from JAFZWN010000086.1 coordinate 2,315, forward strand.
CCACAAGTGAATCCAGATCGGTATAGGCGAACTTACCGTCCGCATAACACCATTTACAATAATCCTCATTAAAACTGCCGTCGGGCTCTCTGCTTATCACGGAATCCTCGCTCAGGGGCATTCCGCAACACTGGCAGATAAGCTGTCTCGGAGATCCCAAAAGAGTATTTATCGATACATCGAATTCTTTGGAAAGGAGTAACAGCGTTTCCTTGTTGGGCTGCGTCTCGCCGTTCTCCCATCTGCTTACCGCCTGCCTCGTCACCATGATGCGTTCAGCCAGTTCATCCTGAGTATAGCCCTTCTTCTCGCGCAGTTCCTTAAGTATCTCGCATATTTCCATATGGGATATCCTCCTTGCTTTTTATGTTGCTTTGATAGTACGGCAAAACGGATATTTCCCGCAAGCAACCCGTTGTTGCCCTGATATATCACTCTGCCACGGACCCTTAATCCTCAGTTCCGCTTGTAAGAACGGTCGAGCTCCCCTCGCTGCAGATCTTCTCCACATGACCGTCCTTTATCCTGAAAGCATCTCCGTACAAAGTCTCGACGCCTCCGTCGCAGACGATATAACTTCCGTCGTTAAGCGCGATGATCTCGTGCCCCATGCTGTCGGCAAAAGTTACGTCCTCGATCATCCGCAGTCCGTCGATCATCTCGTTTTGAAGCCCCGAGAAATGCGGGAATATATTGATCTTTGTAAGCCCGAGGCCGGGGATCCAGCGTTTAAAATCAGGGTCCAGAGCTTCTCCCGGCAGTTCGGGACCGGCATAGACGGTCTCGGCACAGTTCATCGATCCCGCGCTCCAGGCAAGGACCATACCGTTAAAGTCCGAGAGGCGCTCCCGCAGCCTCAGCTTTCTCATGAATTCATTCTGAGTGGGAACATGACCGCCCGATAAAACCAGCACATCAGTCTCGGGCACCTTTTCTATCAGATCCTCGGTCCTCCTGTCGCACATCTCCACGGAGGACACGCTCATCCCGCTCATGGGAAATCCCTCCTTAAGACATGCCAGGACTGAATCGTTCTTATCGTATTCTTCGGGTCCCGCAGCTATGATCAGGACCTTTGATGCCGGCTTCCAGGATCGTCTTATAAACTCTGCCAGTCCGTTCTGCTCGAGGATATATCCCGGGACCCGGGTCTTGTTTAACAGAAAGGCTCCTCCGAGCCAGCTCGTAAGTACGGTTTTCATATTATCTCCTCATTCTCCGAGTATATGCTTTTCCATGCTCTCCTTAAGAGCATTCGATTCATCTTCAATATGCGAAAGATACGTTATTACAAGGCCACGGTCAGGCAGGACATAGCATTTCTGTTTAAGCTTGCCGTTGATGCTGAATCCCTCTTTGTATTTCCAGATAAAGAATCCGTAACCGCCCTCTCTGTTCATCTGCTGTATCGAAGTTGCCATAGACACATACTCTTCCGATACTATACGCTTACCCCGATACTCGCCTTTATTACAGAGCAGAAGTCCTATCCTGCTCAATCCGTTCACGGTAAGCTTCATTCTCGATGCGCCGTAAAAATATCCTTCGGGACATCTGCCGTACTCATATCTTTCTATGCCGAGAGGATCCAGGATCCTTTCCTCTATAAATCCTCCGAGATCTCTCCCCAGAGCCCCGGTCAGAGCGACCCCGACCAGATATGAGCTGATATTACTGTAGTTAAATGACTTCCTTTCGGGATGCCTTATATCGCATGAAAGAGAAAAATCCAGATAGCTTTCCGCGTCATCAGCCGGGCGGAACGGGAGATCTTCCACGGACATCGTGAGGAGCCTTCTGATCGTTATGAGCTCAAAGGCTTTTCTCCGGGCCTCCGGCATCTTCGATACGTTTGCATCGGGAAGATAATAAAGGACGGACCTGTCGAGATCTATCAGCCCTTCGTCGTATGCGATGCCGAGCGCTATGGATAAGACCGTCTTGGTCGCCGAATAGATGTCGTGGAAGTTATCGTTTGTATCACCGAAGCTTTCCGCAAGATGTCCGTTCTCGTACACTTCCGCTCCGAATACATTCCAGTTGTTGGATATTATGTCGCTGACAAAACCGTTAAAGTCCATCTTTAGATTTTTCCTTCCCTTATCCATTGATTATATACCATAAAGATATGCGAATCGGAAAAAGGCTGTTATTTCTTCCTGGTAAGTTCTTTCCACTCGTCACGGGTTATGGCATAGACCCTTGTCTTCTCGTTAACGTCATCCTCGAACTCCTCGATAAAACGGCAGCCGTATGACATCGCGGTACGGGATGAGGGGATGTTCGTATATTTCATGTATGAATAGATCCTGTTGAAAGGAAGGTTTTTAAATGTCCAGTCCCTGACGGCACGGGAGGCTTCCTTCGCGTATCCTTTATGCTGCTGATCCGCCCTTATGTGATATCCGATCTCGGGTCTGATCTGATCATGTATTATCTGCATGGTCAGACCGCAGTCGCCGATCATCTCACCGCTGTCCTTAAGGCACACAGCCCACAGTCCGAAGCCGAACGTCTCATACCTTTCGATATTTCTGTCTATCCATCCCATTACCCTTTTCTCATCGAAAGAATACGGATAGTGTTCCATGATAGAGGGGTCGGCAAGCACCTTATAAAGAGATCCGAAGTCATCCCTTGTCATCTGCCTTAAGATTAGTCTTTCCGTCTCGATCACCATACGTACCACCATCCTTTTTTCTTCATTGTCCGTGCCGGTCTTCCGGGCGGGGACGGGTATTTTACAGCCAGTTCAGCCTGTTGTCAAATAAGATCTTCTTATCGCCTTTTTCGATATGACCGATCTCGTAACAGTCGTAGGTCTTATTGATATGTTTCATGACACCGTCCTTCTTATCTTCCGGAACTATCAGGTTAAAGCCGACTCCGCAGTTGAATGTCCTAAGCATCTCCTCATCGCTTACATTGCCGTTATTCCGGATATACTTGAAGATGTTCGGGATAAGGATCTTTGAGAGATCGATCCGGGCACAGAGACCTTCGGGGATCACCCTTACTAAGTTGCCTTCTATGCCTCCTCCGGTAATATGCGCCATGCCGTGTATGACATCTGATCCGAAGAGATCCTTTATCGCCTTGTAATAAGGCGTATGCGGTTTCATTATCTGCTCGATGAATGTCAGGCCGTCGATCTTATCGAGCTTGATCTGAGGCATCTTATCCATCAGCAGCCTCACGAGGGAATAGCCGTTGGTATGAAGACCGTTCGATTCTACGGCCAGTACGGAATCCCCCTCACGGATCGCGGAACCGTCGATGACCTTTGATCTCTCCACGATCCCGGCGATACTCGAAGTCAGTACATAGACTCCGTGATCGACGACAAGAGGCTGAATGGACGTCTCGCCTCCGACCAGAGAGCATTCATTCTCACGGCATGCATCGGATACTCCTTTGACCAGAGTCTTTATCGTATCCTTCTCGGCATTGCCGCAGACTATCGTATCAAGGACAGCCAGAGGCTTTGCTCCCATTACGACAATGTCGTTAACAAGGTGATTGATCATATCGTGACAGATGGATTCGGTATAGCCGTATTCCATGGCAAGCTTCTGCTTGGATCCGGGCTCCTCCGACTTCAGTACGAGCACGGGATCGGAGATCTCGGGGAAACTGATGTCATAAAGGGAAGCGAATGGGCCGAGCCCGTTTAAGACGCGGCGGTCCTTTGTCTCCAGATGTTTTGCCATCTCCCTCTTTATCGAATCGGTATATGTGATATCTATTCCGGCCTTGCTGTATGAGAGAGAGTCGGCTTCCTTCTCGCTTCCGGCCAGTATCTCGTCAACGGAAACGTCTAAAACGACAGCCAGATCACGGAGTATCTCTATGTTGGGATATGCGGTGCCGTTCTCCCATTTTGATATCGCCTGAAAGGATACTTTCAGCTTATCGGCCAGCTGCTGCTGGGTCATCCCGAGGTTCTTTCTCTTCTGACATATGAAATTACCGACTTTGACACTGTTGAGCATAAAAGGATACCTCCGTTTTTCTTTTATGATAGCCGGGTCATTTACCGCGGGGCAATAACCGCCTGATCGAATCTGTCCTCTTTATTCAACCGGCGGTTGAACCCTTCCCCGAGAGATCGGGGATAAAGCCTCACTGATCTTTAAGGGGCAGATACCACTTGCCCGAAGCCGCTGCCGAAGAAAGGAACCTGTCCGCCTCGTCCGTCATCTCCTCCACAAGATCGGTATCGATATTGTGTCCGCAGTTCGAATAAACGACGAGCTTGCAGTGAGGAAGGCATCTTGCCGTTCTCATCATCAGTTCGGGCGTGCTGATCGGATCATCGATGCCTCCCAGGATGAGAGTGGGGACTTCTATCTTTGACAGTTCCGCGCAAAGAGCCTCTTCATTTCGAAGCCGCATCAGGGGTCGGCCGTAATCGACGGCCTTTTCTCTCGGATCAGCTTCCGGGAGTTTGGAAAGCCACTCCTCCCGTTCCGATCTTCTCTTTTGCCTGAGCGGATCGTTATCTACCGGCGGGTCAAACGGCGGCGGAGCATCTATTATCCCCTGAAGCATCATCTGACGGTATGACATGACGCCTTCTGCGAGACTGTGTGGTCCGGGTACGACAGCCACGAAGGCGTTTATTCTTTCCCCGTGCCGGAGCATAAGATGCCATCCGACTCCCGCGCCGTGAGAAGCTCCCATGTAACTGAACTTCTGCACGCCTATATGATCCGCCAGCCTTATAACGTCATCAGAAAAAATGTCATACCAGGAATCACCGTAGTCTTCCGTTACGTAAGAAGACGGTGCGAAGCCCCTAAGCGTCAGGCAGTACACATGATACCCGCGCTCCGCCATCGCCTGCGCCATACCCTTGGGATAGAATCCGACCTGAGCCGAGATAATGATATCGTCTCCCGAGCCGTATTCTTCGTAAAAGAGGTTCAGTTCATCATCGATCTTAAGCCTGCTCATCAGTGCCTCCCGTAATCTGTCCTGATAAATCTTTTCCCGTTGGGAAGATCAAAGACCTTTCTTCCCGTAAGGACAAATCCCTCCGTCTCCAAATATTTTGTGAGACGGTCTTCCTCCATCTGTACGTGGACCGTTTCCAGATCATCGAAAGCATGAAGATAAGGAGACTTTGATACCCATTCCTTCCCGCTGCCGTTTATCTGTATGACGCAGGACACGCGCTTCGGCGATACGGCAGACAGGACTCTTCCGAATGCCGCCTATCCGATATATTCGATCAGAAGATCCGCTATGACAAGATCCGCAGGCGGAAGCTCATCAGCTTCGTTTATAAGGTCGATCCTTCGCAGATCCAGGATATCCGAGAGATCGGCAAATCTTTTTTTTGCCGTCATGAGATAATCACTGTTTATATCTATGCCGTATACCTTTTTGAATCGTTTATCCCTGATATGCTCAAGCCCGTTACCGCCTGCGACTCCGAGTACCATTACGCTTTCCGAACCGGAGTTATCCTCGAACTGTTCTTTCATTATCAGGTTCAGAGTCTGAAGCTGACCGACTTCACGAAGGGACATATGGCCCTCATAATCCGACAGAGCTATCGCTTCCCACGGATTGGCGGGAAGCGGTACCGGCAACGCATAGATACGGCTGTCGTCACCGTAGATGTTCTTCATCATACCCCTGAATACAAATCCGTATCTCTCGTACAGACCTTCCTCCTCCGTCGAGATAAATATGGTACTGTATCCGTCCGTTTCCGCGAGGTGCCGGATATATTTCAGAAGTTCTCCGAACCGTCTCTTCCCTCTCTCTTCCGGGAAGGTATAGACGAATCCTATCCAGGGCCTCATGGTATCATCATCGATCTCATCCTTACTGCCGTATGTACAGAAAGACAGAAGGCGGTCTCCCTCGGTAAGGAGAAGAAGTCTGATATCTTCCCCGTACTGTTCCTTCAGCCTGTTTTCTTCCAGAAGATCACAGAGATAGGATGCCGCTCTCCAGTCGCTCTTTCTTATCTCCTTTATCCAGTGTTCCTTATCGTTTTCCTTATAGTATTCCGTTATCTTCATAATATCCCGTTTACTGTCTCCTCATAGTTATCATCGATGATAACGACTTCTTCATTTCTTTTCCGGAATCCTTCGATAAAAAACCGGTTATCCTTTTTGAGCCGTTCCTTATCGAGGTCTTCATCGAAGAGTCTCTTCTCGATATCGGATCCGTGACCGACGATATCCCGGAAGTGACGGTCGATATATCCGTCCGAGAAAGCCAGGCATATAAATCTGATGTCTGCCAGATATTCACCGGTCAGATCAAGTCTCCAATCGAAAGGAACGTAGCAACCTTCCACGATAAGATCCTGCTTGTTCTCTATCGCTGTCTTTATCATCTCCCGTACTATCGGCCAGAGATATGCCGTGAGCTTATCATCATCCATCGGGGTAAGATCCGTATTGCCGCTTCTTATCAGTCCCATCTTCAGATGATCTGTCGACAGATACGGATACTTGTATCTCTGAAGCATTCTTTGGGCAAGCATCGTCTTTCCCGTATGAGAAGCTCCCGTTATAAGAATTACCATTTTCTGCCCCTTTCCGTTTTTATGTTATCCATTATATCTTACAGGTCACTGCCCGTAATGAGACACCGGGCTCACAAACCCTCTGATCGCGGCACTGATATTCTTATCCTTATGTATCAGGACCTGTGAGAATACAGGAAATTCGGCTCCCGCCCAGTCGAGCCTCACAAGGCTTCCTCTCTCAAGCTCGTCCTGCACGGCCATATCAGGTATAAAAGCCACTCCCAGACCGTTGGCTGCAAACTGCTTTAAAATCTCCTTGCTGCTCGTTTCCAGCGAGATCTCGGGAGTTATCCCGTTTTTCATAAGATCCGAGAGGAGCATATGCCGGAACGTACAGTCGTGTCCGGTCAAAAGCATAGGGATCCCTTCCAGGTCTTTTTCCTTTATCTTTTTCTTTCCGGCAAGGATATGATCCGGGCTGCAGTAGAATCCCAGCGTCTCCCTTCTCTTACAGAGCATTGTGAGATCCGGATCTTCTATCAAGGGATTCAGCATATAAACGAGATCTATCCCGCCTTTTTTCAGAAGATCGGAGATATTATCGTGAGTGATGAATCGAAGCCTCAGTTCCACCTTCGGGTATCTCTTCTGATATTCCATGAGTAACGGCGGGAGCCTCTTGTAGCACAGCGATTCCGATACTCCGACCTTAAGGACTCCGGCAGGTTCGTCATCGCCTTTGACTTCCAGATGTATCTCTCTTTCCAGCTGCAGGAGTCTCGCAGCGTACGGAAGGAGCCTCTCGCCCGAAGACGTCAGGACTATCGTCTTTCCAAGCCGGTCAAAAAGAGGCGTTCCCAGTTCCTCTTCCAGGAGCTTTATCTGCGTGGTGACCGTCGACTGGGCATACCCGAGTTCGCCCGCTGCCGACGTGAAATTCTTCTTCTCCGCGATCTTAAGAAATGTCTCCAGTTGGGTTATGTTCACCTTATCATCCTCTCATCGATTTTAACGAATATTATATTCATTTAATTCAATTTTACCGATAGCATGTTTGCTGATATTATAACAGACACAAAGGTAAGGAGGAACAAAAAGATGAATGAACTCGTAAACATGATCAAGGATACGGTCAAACCGAATTTTCTCAACATAAGGACATCGATCCGGGCTTACGACAGGGATGCCGTCTGCTGCGGCGCCCCGTGCTGGAGATGGGCATATCATGCACTTCACTCCGCCGACAAATGGTTTATCAATCCCGCGTCTTATGAGGAACCCGGTTTTCACGAAGAAGGCATGGATAATCCCGATAATCCGACGGACGTGGTCCTCTCCGACGAGCAGCTGCTCTCATATCTCGACCGGATCGAGAAAAAGACTTACGACTATCTTGACAGCCTTACTGACGATATGCTGTATCTTAAGCCCGAGAACTGTCCTTATACCAGGATGGAACTTGTTCTTCGGCAATTCAGGCATCTGTCATTTCATACGGGAATGCTTAACGGACAGACCGCTGTTTCCACGGGCAGATTTCCCATGTGGGTGTCGCAGAGCGATAAATATATTGACGACGGGATCCTTTTCGGAAGATACAGAAAAGGGCAGGTCACCCTTCCCTAAGAGTTTTTTAAGGAATAATTAAACCTCCCGTAAAGATTTACCTTCATACGACAGGATATAATCAAGCCATCAAAGACAAACGAGAGGAGAATACAAAAATGAAAGACTGCGATATCAGGCTTATAAATGCAACAAAGATAGTAATAAAGGGAAATCCCGACAATTCATTCTCTGTTTCCGATCCCGACGCCGTTATCGACAACACCGGAAGAAATGCGGATATCAGATCCAAGGCATCTGAGATAACGATCGGCCTTCCAACAGACGGAGTCGAGCATATAGAAGTCTCCTGCGGAGACTGCGAGATCAGCGTAAAGGATCTCACATTTGAGCAGTTCGAACTCGACTGCGATGGCAATATGAAGATAGATCTCGGAAAGATCAGCGGCAGGTTCGAGGTCAACCTTTCAAACGCCTCCATAACGGTAAGCGTACCTTCGGATCTTTCCTTTACTACGGATACAGCCGGCAGGGATGTCGAGATCGCGTTCGGCGAGGGCATCACTCCCGTCGAGGATTCAGAAACGTGCATTGAGCTTAACGGCAGGAACAGCAGGATGTTTATTGACAGGGCCTGATCGTAAGCTTCCCCCGTAAAATGCCCGAAAACGGTGTGTCCTGTCGGATGCACCGTTTTCAGGTTCAAAGGATCATAAGATCGCGTTCCCAGTATCCTTTGGATCTCAGGATACTGAACCGGTCAGGGAATACCTCACGGCAGATACGAAGTTCCAGCTCCTGCCGGTGGGCAAGATGACGCAGGAGTTCGGTTTCTCCCGATATGCCGCGCGACTTGGCATACGGTGAGCTGTCAAAGTATCCGCACATCAGAGGAAACCATAATTCGTTCCCCTGTCCGTCCGATCTTTCCTTACGGATGATATCCATATTGGATGAGATATCGTCTGCTTCAAGATACATTATGCGGTAGTCCTTCCCTTTCAGGATCCCGGCGAGCTCTTTATAGAATCCGGTTATCTCCTGATCGGACATACAATGGAACAGCATCATGTCCTCGACGATATTCTGAAAAAGAGAACACTCGAATATCATATTATCGGAATCCCACTTGGCGAACCTGTCAAGGACAGTCTTCTTCAGTGTCTCAAGAGGCATCCTTCCGTTATAGATCTCATATTGCTCCAGGTCACTGTAGAACCCCGGGATATCAGTCTTTATCTTCGTATAACAGATAACCGTCCGGTCCCCCTCGGTATAGCTTTTCTCCATGAGCTGAGTTCTGATATCTTTATACTTTTCAATGATCTCATTGTATTTTGAGGTGCTTACATAAGCGCACCAAGCCAGCTCCACGGGGGAATATTCGCCTTCCCTGACTGCAGTGTGATCCGGATACATCCCCGCAAGTCTCCCGACCAGTGTACTCTTCCCGCTGCCCTGCAGTCCTTCAACAAAAAAGTTCATATATCATTCCCCCTTATCAGATCTCTTCTATCACCGATGTTCCGCTGTCGCCTTCCGTCCATTTCCAATGTTCGTAAAATCTCAGTTTCCCGTTAACCTGTCCGGGGTGTGAATCGCAGTGCCCCGATCTCAGCTTACCGTCCGAATTGATGTGCTGATAAGTGAAATGAAGATCATGCTCCCCATCTATAGTTCCCACCAGGAAACCTTTTACTATGTCACCGCCGGAATACTCCGCCCATATCACATTCCCTTTCTGATGATAACCGAAGACCGTCTTATCCGAGACCTCACCCGAAGAAGAATTCTCTGTAACTGTAAAGAATCTGCCTTCCAGGGAGAACTCATCCTCTTTGTTATCAAAGAGCGTCTTTCCTTTCTCATATGCTTTCAAGAGATTTATCTCACGGTCACGCTCCCGCGATTCCTTTTCCCTGGACGTGCCGTGGAACAATACGAATTCGGTCTTCTTTACGCGTCCCCACAGCCTGTCTCCGAACATCACCCTCTTCATGCTTTGAAGAAAACCGAACTGCTCCAGCTTCTCGATGGGATTACCCGCAGAGCAGAGTATCATTCCCTTATCCAGAGTCTTCATCGTTTTCTCGCCGTAGGCAAAACCGTATGACCATACGCGGTCGAACCAGCCCACCAGCTTAGCCGGCGCTTCGGTCCAGAACACAGGATAGATAAAGACTATCACATCCGACGAATTGATCTTCTCCTGTTCGGCCAGGACATCTGAAGCAGGATCGGGCGTGACCCTGTAGTAGGCATCTCTCAGATACTCCTCTTCGGACATGTCAGTCCTGAAGTCCATCTTATAAAGATCCGAAAGGATATATTCATTTCCGGAATCCGTAATGCCTTTTATAAAAGCATCGCGTATATCCGCAGTAAACGAATCCTCCGACGGGTGGCAGTAAACGATAAAAGCTCTCATGTCGATCTCCTTACTATGGGTTATCTTACCACATGCCCGAAGATAAGAGATACCGGATCGACCGTAAAAGGTGACCGTTAATCAGCCTTTCTCCCCTTGAGCCTTTCGACCCTCTCCTTCACGCTCTTTGCGAACTCTTCGTCGGTCATCTTGGGATCTCTCGTACCAAGGATCAGATCGCACGGAAGCTTGTCGCAGTCAGCGCACGAATAGAAACCGTTCTTTGTCCTGCAGCAATCATAGACCGGACACGCTTTCCCTTCGGGTGCGTGGAACACCTTGCCGCAGCAGGCATTACATCCTTTGCACATCTTGCCGTAGCAGTAGCAGGCGGCGCAGTCGGAGCCGCAGCATGATATCAGGTCGTTTTCTGCCGCCTCTTCCATTATCTCCTTACGCTTTTTCTTGGGAAGGCTGTTAAGGACCAGGCCGTATGCCTTTAAGAGCATATCCTTCAGTACGTCATCGGGCACTGCGCCGTCAGCTTTTACCGAATTCCAGTGGACCTTGTTCATATAGTACCCGGGGATCACATCCTCGTACTGTCCCCTCCAGAACTCTCCTTCGATTGGATCGAGCTTAAGCGTGATATAGTAAGGCTTGTTGTCGTCATCCCTGCAGATCGCGGCAAACATCTTCCCGCCGATCTGATATCTTATCCAGTTCCATTCCTCCTGAAGATCCTTCGTGACGCCGGGACGGGCCATAAGGAATCCGTCCATCCAATCGTACTTCATGTATCCTCCCTCCTGTATCTATCTGCTATCGCTTCCACGAGCCGCCATTTCACTTCCGGTGCCGCTGACGCTGGCCTTATCTTAGCAAAGGTAACACGACAACAGTATGTCATGTTTGTTTTGAATTTTTTCCCGTACTCCGTTTTGGACGAAGTACGGTATCGGTCCTTACTTTTTGATCTTATCCTTTATCCTGCCGCATGCCTCGATATGCATGATCCAGTGTCTCGAAAAAGGCATCTTGATGAGCCCTCTTATATCCTTGCCGCACCAGTAATCGATAAGCCACACTGCGCTCTCGTCACTGCTTACGACGTTAAGGGCCGTAAGGCTCTCGCGCCGCTCCTGCAATATCTTCATCTTCATGTCATCGAATGTAAGCTCCTTGATGACGCGCTCGGTACTCTCCTTTACATCGGCAATATATGAATACAGCTCATCGAGGTCGAGCTTCTCTGAAAAGTCCGCGATCTCCTGTTTTACAAGTTCGTTTCCGGTCGTAATGATCGGTGAGCCGATGCGCTCTTTATAGCCTTTTGCGAAAAAGACCTGTTCGTCACCTTTAATGAGGGTATGCGCGACTATGTCCTCGATTCGGAAAATATGCCAGAGCGAATATGCGATCGTCTTGCTGTGGTAGCCGTCGGCATTGATGAACGGGATCGCGTCGAAGTCTTCCCGTGTCAGATCAGCCTTATACGAAAGGATGGTCTTTGTCAGGTCATTCCTCAGCTTAAAGAGCGCCGAGATGCCGTCTTCATAGGTGTCCCTTTTTCCGATTAGCGCCTGCATGATCTTGTTCTGCTCGGACCATTCCTTGTTCATTGAACTCTCCCCCATTCTTCAAATATAGTATTTCAGATAGATTATATCACAGGCCTTAGGGACGGCTTCCATATCCCCGGCTTTCACATTTATTCAGCAGACTGTCTCACTACCACGAAAACTGAAAAAAATTTTCATTCCTACCACGAAAAAATCATTTTTTCGTTTTTTCGTGGTAGCAGTTTTCTCAAGACAGATCATAAGCCTCCGCCCGAAACCGCAAATTTACCGAAAAGCGTGACTTGCACGATCACTACATATGCACTAAGCTCTCTGTAAAGTGTAAAATTACACAAAAGGAGAATAAATATGACCAATTCAAAAGACGATCATATCTTTACCTATAACGACACCAACAGGCACGGACTGGCAAGCGGGATCATCTCCGCCTTGATGCTGACCGCTGCCTGCATCTGCCCGTTCCTGGGCGACATCACATACTGGCTGGCCTCGCTCCCGCTGGCTTTTATCGGAGCCTGTGCGGGGGCTTACGGCATTTGGCAGTCAAAGTTCAATTCCAAGAATAAGTTTCCGAAGAAGCTCTGCATAGCGGCAACCGTCCTGAATGCCTTATTTATCGCGGTTATGATAGTATTGTTCATTATAGGCATCATAGGACTCTGCGTTACGGGAGGCAGATAATGGACATGAAATGCTTCGGCTACTATATCGTTAAGCCTCTGGGAAGGCCTGATTGGTGTACCCTGTCTTCGGAAGCTCTCCTTAGCGTGAGCGAAGACGGCCTGAGCGAGATATTTCCTGCTTTGGAGAAATGCTTCTGGGTCAACTATCCCGAGAGCGACCGGATAAAGTACAGGGAATATCTTAAGCTGAGCGACGGTGAGTTCGCCTCCTTCAGAAAGGAAGTCGCCGATCTTTTCGAGAACAAGCGGCTTTGCACGGACGGAAGGTTCATCGATCCGGAAGATGCGCTTAGACTGCACCGGTACCTGAAGAATGTCAGCGGATATAAGATCGTCGGCATCTTTACAGACCCGCAGATATTCGCGGAGTTCGAAGATGAAGGTACGTTTGATGAGCTGCCGGCCGGGAAGGACTACACTCTTCCGATGCGAAAGATCGGATGCGACATATTGGGATGCCAGAGCCTTGGCAAAGGCTATCATTCTTTCACGAGCTACATCGCCTGCTCGCTGAACGAAGAGATCGAAAAGAAGTCGGATGTCAGCCCTGTCATCTCAGAGGAGAGCGGCCTTCTTCAGAACACTTATGAGCAGACTTCTTCGTTCTGTGATCTGATCCAGGGGCAGGGCGAGCCTGTCATTTGGACGCCTTTCGAGGTGTACGAGATCCTGCAGCCCCAGGCTTAAGCGCCGATATATTCCTTTATCAACCCGTAATTACTGCCCAAAGCCTCGTTTCCGTTTACCGTAACGACCGGACACGAAAGGCGTTTCTGCCATACGTCGTGCTTGGCCCTGCTCCTCATGTTTACGCTGCCTTCATCGTAAGAAGCAGCCCACGCAAGAAATTCCTGATGGTTATCGTACATGTCGCCGCCCTTATCTATGCGCGATCCGAGCTTCTCCCGCTCTCTTTTCCGCAGCCTTTCGATACGTACGGAAGTCTCCGTTACCACGCGGATCGCAAGCGTGAAAAGCGGTATCAGGGGATCGCCCCAATCGACGAGGGAACCGGAGATAACGACGATATCATGATCGTCGATGTCCTTTCGCATCAATTCAAGGCGCTCAGATACATCTCTCTTAGTCGTATACGGCGGATCCGTCGGCGCCCAGAAATAATCGTCCGTATCCATAAAGAAACCGCCTGTCTTCTCTGCGATATACCTGCCGAATGTCGTCGTACCGGAGCCCGATGCTCCGAACAGGTGGATCACTGTCTTTGCCATATATCTGTCCCCTCTCTTCTTGGATGTTTAAAGATCATATCATCTATCGCGCCCGCTCACACGGGCTTCTTTTTATAGCACAGGCTGTACCTTGTCACGCCGTTATCGGCAGTTACGGTGTTATATAATTCACACCCGAAATGCTCGTACATGCGGGCATACGATTCCATATCGGTATCGAAAAGCAGAGGAACGCCTTTTTTATCCGCCATATCCTTGGCAAATCCCACCAGCTCCCTCGCGATACCCTTTCCCTGATGATCCTTGTCCACGCATACCATCAGCGCATCGATGTGCGGCTGCTTTGCGTACTTCTCGTTGGACTTGCCGATCTGCTTTGCAAAACGGATCATGCTCTTTACTCTCGAAAACCTAAGCCTCGTCATCATCTTAAGGAGCATCTTGATCTGCGGCATCTTCGGGTGGTCCTGCGAATCCTCAAGACCTATGAAGCCGGTAAGATCGTCATTTACGTACAGCTCCCCTGCCTCATATACAAAATCCACATAGAAGGCCATGTAGCGCAGGACATCTTCGCGGCGCTCCTCTATGCTGCCCCAGTTATGGAACAGCTCATTGGAAACAAAAGCTTCACCGATGATCTTACGGATCCGCTTCAGTTGTTCTTCGCTTAAGTTCTCTGCTTTCCTGATCATATTGAGCTTACGAAGCTCCATCAGCCTATGCTCTTAAGAAGATTATAAAGACCGCTCCTTATCGCATTGTTGTCGTGATCCGCATCGGGGACCTCATA
>JAFZWN010000087.1 GCA_017617295.1 Clostridiales bacterium
AGTATGAGAACTATCCTTTCTGGTTTACTGTTCTTACCAAGCTCGGATTCAGGGTGTTGATCTCCGCGAGATCGTCCCATGCACTCTTTGAGAAGGGCATGGAGACTATCCCGTCCGAGAGCGTCTGCTATCCCGCCAAGCTCGCGCACGGCCATATAGAGAACCTTATCTCGCGCGGTATCACGACGATATTCTATCCCGACGTTCCTTATGAGCAGGTCGAAAACAGAGATTCCGGCAATCACTATAACTGTCCTATCGTATGTTCCTACCCCGAGGTCATAAGAAATAACGTGGAGAATATCAAGGAAAAGGGCATCAGATACTTAAATCCCTTTATGCCTCTGGATAATCTCGATACGGTCGCGAAGAACCTTGCCGAGACATTCTCTTATCTTGGTGTCACATACGAAGAGGCAAAGGCTGCCGTAGCCGCAGGTGCCGAAGAGTACGGCAACTTCAAGGAAGATATCAGGAACAAGGGCCAGGAGATGATCAGGGAGATGGAGGAGCGCGGCATCAAGGGCATCGTTCTCTCCGGACGTCCTTATCATGTCGATCCAGAGATCCATCACGGTATCCCCGAGATGATCAATCAGTTGGGGCTCGGTGTGCTTACCGAGGATTCGGTCGCATCTCCCGGTATGCTTCAGCGTCCCATCAGGGTCGTCGATCAGTGGATGTATCACACGAGACTCTATGAAGCCGCCGCTTATGTCATTACCAAGCCCAACCTCGAACTCGTCCAGATGACGAGCTTCGGCTGCGGACTCGATGCCGTCACATCCGATCAGGTTCAGGAGATACTCGAGTCTTCGGGCAAGCTCTATACGCTCCTTAAGATCGACGAGGTCAGTAACCTTGGTGCCGCGAGGATCAGGATGAGGTCCCTCGTAGTGGCTATGGAGGAGCGCGAGCAGATGATGAAGGAGGGAGGCGCGAAGCCCTCGTCTTCCATCGCAGCTCAGAAGGAGGCTCCCTATGTCCTTAAGCGCGTGGAATTCACGAAAGAGAACAAGAAGCAGCATACGATAATCGCTCCCCAGATGGCTCCGATGCAGTTCGATCTGGTCGAGAGCGTATTCCGTGACTCGGGATACAGGCTGAAGCTCCTCAAGATGGCCACGAGAGAGGACATCGAGTGCGGACTGAAGTTCGTCAATAACGATGCTTGTTTCCCTTCGATAGTCGTAGTGGGTCAGATGATCAATGCCATACTTAACGGTTCCGTTGATCCCGATAACACGACCCTCGCCATAACACAGACGGGCGGCGGCTGCCGTGCCACCAATTATGTCGCTTTCCTCCGTAAGGCTCTTAAGGAAGCGGGATATCCTCAGATACCCGTTATCGCGCTGTCGGTCCAGCAGTTCGAGAAGAACGAAGGCCTGACATACAGCCCGAAGTTCATCGTTAATGCGGTGCGCGCCCTTTCGCTCGGCGACATGATCAGTAATCTCGTATTACGTGTGCGTCCTTATGAGAAGGTGCCGGGATCGACGAATGCCCTGTATGCCTATGTTAACCAGATCGGTCGGAAGATGTTTAACAGAACAGGCTTCGCTGACGATCTCACGCAGAGATATGACGAGCTCATGCCCAATAACTATTGGGACAGGAGCCCCGAGGAAAAGAAGAAGATCAGGGACTGCCTGGCCGATATAGGTGTCGATCTGGAGAATATCCCCACGATCAGGTCTTACAAGAAGTTCATCAATTTCGTTGTCGACAAGTTCGACAAGCTGCCTTTGCAGGATATCCCCAGAAAGCCCCGTGTCGGTATGGTAGGAGAGATCCTCGTTAAGTTCCATCCCGATGCCAACAATAACGCAGTCGACGTTATCGAGGCAGAAGGCTGTGAGGCAGTGCTCCCGGGAGTTCTCGATTTCTTCCTGTACTGCTGCTATAACCCCATCTGGGCGAGCGAGAATCTCGGCAGATCCAAGAAGACCGCATTTATCAACAAGCAAGCCATCAACCTTCTCGAGTCTTTCAGAAAGCCTATCAACGAGGCGTTCAAGAGGACCAACGGCAAGTTCATGCTCTCCGAGAGGATAGAGGAGCTCGCCAAGATGAGTTCATCGGTACTTTCGTGCGGCAACTTCTGCGGTGAGGGCTGGTTCCTGACGGCAGAGATGATCGAGCTCATCCAGGACGGCGTTCCGAATATCATATGCGCTCAGCCTTTTGCCTGCCTTCCCAATCACGTAACCGGTAAGGGCATGATAAAAGAACTTAGAAGACAGTATCCGATGAGTAACATCATCCCCATCGACTACGATCCCGGTGCCTCGGAGGCTAACCAGCTTAACCGTATCAAGCTCATGATATCGACGGCTCATGCGGTACATAAGTCCATGGCATCCTTACCTTCTCCGGAGGAACATAAATGAGTAACAAGACACTCCTGCTCGTAGACGGAAATTCGATAATGAACCGTGCATTCTACGCGGTTATGGGACGCGCTCCCATGACTGCCCCCGACGGTACTCCCACGGGTGCTCTGAACGGTTTCTTCAATACGCTTCTCAGTGTGTGCGACGAATATAAGCCTACGGATATCTGCTGTCTTTTTGATCTCAAGGCGCCCACGTTCAGACATAAGATGAGCGCCGATTATAAGGCTACTCGAAAGGGGATGCCTCCCGAGCTGTCGCAGCAGATGCCTATCGTCAAGGAGATGCTCGATATTATGGGGATCTGCCGGATGGAGATGGAAGGCTTCGAGGCGGACGATCTTATCGGGACGTTATCTCGAATGGGAAGCGAAGCGGGCGACCGCGTCTATATACTTAGCGGAGACCATGACGACTTCCAGCTGATCGACGATAACGTCAGCGTCATAATGCCTCAAAGCGGCAAGGGCAAGCCTCCCCGCGTTCTTTTTGACCGTGCTCTGTTTACGGAGACTTACGGAGTCGATCCCGAGAGGTTCGTCTATGTAAAAGCCCTGATGGGAGATAACTCCGATAACATAAAGGGTGTCGAGAAGGTCGGCGAGAAGACCGCTTTCAAGCTGATCGCGGATTATAAGGACATCGAGGGCGTTCTCGCCAATACGGATAAGTTAAGTAAGATGCTCGGAGAGAGGATCGCTTCATCGAGGGAGCTTCTGGATCTTAACATGAAGCTCTGCACCATCGACCGTAACGTGCCTGTTCCTTTCGGGCTCGAGGCGACTTCATATACTGATATCAAAGACCGCCAGGGCATGCACGATATCCTGGCAAAGCTCGGACTTAAGATGCTTACCAAGAAGCTCGGTCTCGATAATATGTCGACGACGATCGAAAACATATCGGCCGACGACAGCAGGCAGGGAGAGCTCTTTAACGAATATCTGAAGGATTCGGAAGGGCTTCAGCTGATCGATGGTGAGGTGCCTTCTTTGTCAGGCATCAAGCGCCCGGGCGTATCTTTCTGTAACGGTAAGATCCTTGTATGTAAGGGTGACAGTAAGGTCTTTATCCTGAGTCCGGAGGAAGCTTTCAAGGCTTTTGATAGCATGGATAAGGATGCTGTTCCCGTATCGTTTGAATATAAGGAGAAGTCGAAGATACTTCCCCGTGCACTTCCCAATGTTGACAGCGTATTCGATACTGCAGTTGCGGGGTATGTTCTTAATATCCTGTCGGGCAACAAGGCTGACTTCGCACGCCTCTGCGAGAGCGCATTCATGAGGCCCTATCCCATCGAAGGCGATGCCGCGGGACAGATGACGATGGATTCGCTTCTGAGCCTCGGAGGTGCCGACGAATATAAGACTGAGGCGCAGAAGCTCATACTGAACATGAAGGCTTCGTATCTTCTCGAGGAGATGGCGGCAAAAGACGAAGTCAGGGATCTGCTCTTTGATATCGAGTTCCCGCTCGTTGTTACTCTTGATGCCATCGAACGTAACGGAATGTATGTCTCGGGAAGCAGGCTCGAGGAACTTCACAGGGAGTTCTCCGAGGGAATAAAGGAGCTCGAGGAGAAGATATACGAGAGTACGGGAGAGACATTTAATATCGGTTCTCCCAAGCAGCTGTCGGAGGTGCTTTTCGACAAGCTTCATCTTCCTCACGGCAAGAAGGGGAAGACAGGCGTCTATTCGACGTCGATCGACGAACTCAACAGAATCAGGTACGATCACCCCTGTATCGATCTCATCATCGAGTACAGGGCGCTGTCCAAGCTCGATTCCACATATACGCTCGCGCTCCGGGACAGAAGGGATCCCGATGGCAGGATCAGGACGACATTCACTCAGGCCATGACCAATACGGGCCGTCTGTCGTCGACTGAGCCGAACCTTCAGAATATCCCTGTCCGAAGCACCAACGGAAGCCGAATCAGAGAGTGCTTCACGGCTCCGCAGGGCCGCGTTCTCGTCGATGCAGACTACAGTCAGATCGAGCTGAGGCTGCTCGCGGCCATGAGCGGCGACGAAGTAATGAAGCAGGCTTTCCTCGAGGGCGAGGATATCCATAAAAGGACAGCAATGAAGGTCTTCGGCGTGTCTGAGGAGCAGGTAACGTCCAAGCAGAGAGCTCAGGCCAAGACCGTCAACTTCAGTATTATCTACGGTGTATCCGAATTCGGACTCTCGACCGACCTCGGGATATCGTTCCGCGAGGCAGGTGAGCTCATTAAGGAATACGGCGTTCAGTTCCCGCGTATCACGGGCTTCCTTGACGGGCTTCAGAAGACAGGCGAGAAGATGGGCTATGTTAGGACGATGTTCGGACGTAAGAGGCTTCTTACCGAGCTTACGAGCCAGAACAGGAATATCCGTAACTTCGGTCTTCGCGCAGCCATGAATACACCCATCCAGGGAACTGCTGCAGACATAATTAAGATCGCCATGAACCGCGTCTACAGGGCTCTTCGTGACGAGCTTCCTGATTGCCTTCTCGTTATGCAGGTACACGATGAACTTATAGTCGAGTGTTCGGAAGAGGATTCGATGAAAGCTTCAAAGCTCCTGAAGCGCGAGATGGAGAATGCCGTTAAGCTCGATGTGCCGCTCATAGCGGATGTGGCGGTCGGCAACAACTGGCTGGAGGCAAAATAAGATGTTCGTATTGGGAATAACAGGCGGTATAGGTTCGGGCAAATCGTCCGTGGCGGCTATATTGAGAGACCGGGGACTCCGCGTCCTCGATGCCGATGAGATATCACGTGAGGTGACTTCTGTCGGAGGCCTTGCTCTCGATGAGATCAGAGAGGTCTTCGGCCCCAAAGCCATCGATTCCACGGGTGCCATGAACAGAAGATACATCTCATCAGTCGTTTTCTCGGATAACAGGAAGCTCGATCTCCTGTCTTCCATAATCCATAAGCATGTATTTGAATATATGTATGCGGAGATGGAGAAAGAGACAGCCAAAAAGACCAGATGCATCGTCCTCGATGTGCCGATCCCGGTCAAAAAGGGATTCGTCGATCACTGTAACAGTATCTGGGTGGTGACATGCGATACCGATATCAGGGTCGGCCGCCTTGTCGACCGCGGAATGGACAGGGCCGAGGCTCTCCGCCGTATCGCCGTTCAGATGACGGACGAGGAATATTCCGAACTTGCCGATCACGTGATCGATAATTCCGGAACACCCGAAGAACTTAACGAGCAGGTAGAGAAGCTGATCGTATCGGAGCTTCACGAAAGGGGCATCCGCATATGAATCCGGGCTTGGTACTTGCTCTTGTATTTTTCCTTTTGTCTTTGGGAACACTTCTGTTCCTGATCTTTTCGAAGAGTCCTTTCTTCGCCGATTACAAAAAGTTCTATATCATGAGTTCCGCGATATATCTTTCGGGGACCGTTCTTATACTGCTCTTTTTCATCTTTATCGACCTGCCGGTGCTGTTCGCGGTCATATCCGAGCTTTGCATCCTTTCGGTATTCATTATCTGTACCTGGGCGATAAGGAGAATGGGCAAAGCCATTAAGGAGATAGATCAAGCCAATGAAAACAAAAATAAAGAAGAAGCTCAGGACGTTTCTTAAGTTCATCCTGATCTGTTTTATCTTAGCCTCAGTGACTCTACTTTCCCTGAACCTTCTTGTGTGCCTGAGCAGTAAGAACAGGATGATAAGCGTCGAAGACTCGCCGGTATCCGGTGATTACGAATGCATAATCGTTCTGGGGTGCGGAGTAAACGGGGAAGATCCGTCGGCGCTCCTCTCGGACAGGCTCGATGCTGCTGTAGAGCTTTATCACTCGGGTGCGGCTCCGAAGATCCTCATGAGCGGTGATCACGGACGGGAAGATTACGACGAGGTAAACGTCATGCGCCAGTATGCCATCGACCGCGGGGTTCCGTCCGAAGACATATTCATGGATCACGCGGGTTTTTCCACCTACGAGACGATGTACCGTGCCAAGAATATCTTCGGGATAGATTCTGCCGTTATAGTAACGCAGGAGTACCATCTGTACCGCGCGCTCTACGATGCATCCTCACTTGGTATCGATTCGGTAGGTACGATCGCCGTCGGACATAAGTTTTTTAAGATGCCAGTATGGGAAGCCAGGGAAGTGCTCGCCAGGGTAAAGGATGTACTCTGGTGTATATTTAAGCCCGCTCCGACATATATGGGCGACTCGATCGATATATCCGGCAACGGCGAAGTGACTCTCGGCTGATAATGACTGAAAAAACTACATAGATTGGAGCAGCAATATGATCTCTGACAGACCTTCCGTGATAGACGATAACAAACTCAGATTTGATTCTTTTATCTCTGATAAGAAGCCTCTTTTTGACGGGCGGAAGAGACGCCTCCCTGCGATGGGATGGAACAGCTGGAATGCTTTCGGAAGCGGTAACACCGAGGAACTCACCAAGGCCATGGTCAATAAGATCAAGGAGCTTGAGCTTTATAAGTACGGCTACGAATACATAGTCCTCGACGACGGATGCTACCGCCCCGAGAGAGTGGACGGGAGGCTTCAGTCCGATCCGGTAAAGTTCCCGTCGGGATTCAAGGCGATGGCTGACTTTGTTCACGGAAACGGCCTTAAGTTCGGCATGTATAACGATATCGGAACGAAGCTCTGCTCGGGCGCCGAGGTCGGAATATACGGTTACGAGAAGACCGACTGTGAAGACTATATCAGGTGGGACATCGACTTTATCAAGGTCGATAACTGCTACTATATGTGGGACAACGCGACGTTTGCCGCGCCCGAGAATGCCAAGTATTCCTACGCTCCGAATATCAGGAGCATTGAAGTGGCGGGTGGCTTCTATAGTGCGGTCAAGGATGCTATTATCACGGGAACCCGCGCAGAGGTCAAAGATGACTATGTTACATTTATCGGTACGTTTGACGGAACCGGCCCCGAGAACTCTCCTACGGGACTTCGAAGCAGCGAGCTCATCTTCGATGTGCTTGCACCGGATGCAGGTGAGTACGACCTTATCGTTACTTATGCGACAGGCGCGGAAGAGGGAGTGGGACAGTGGCTTCAGATCGCTGTCAACGATGAGATGATCTTCGACGATCTCATGGCGGAGACGGAGTCGAAAGATGACTTCAGATCTTCCGAGCCGTTTAAGGTCACGCTTGAAAGCGGCGTGAATACGATCCGCCTGATGAACCACAGAAGACAGGAGAATACGCTCCATTCCTATGCAGAGATCAAGCGTGAGCTTATAAATGCCGGCGGCGATAGAGACATCGTCTTCTCCATCTGCGAATGGGGCAAGACGCAGCCTCACGACTGGGGCAACAAGGTCGGCAATTCCTGGAGGATACTAAACGACATCACCTTCCAGGTCGGTTCTGACGGCGACCACGGAACAGCCGCCTGGGAGAGCGATTACACGACCTCGATCACGTCGCAGTACAACAAGGCCGTAATTATGGATGAGTACGCAGGCCTTGACTTCGGCTGGAACGATCCCGACATGCTCGTCATCGGCATGGACGGCATCGACATGACCATGAACATCTCGCACATGGCTATGTGGTGCATGCTGAATTCGCCCCTGATGCTGGGCCTGGATCTGCGCCGCGTCAGTAAGGGTGACGAGATCTTTGACCTGATCACCAATGAGGATCTGATCGCTTTGGATCAGGACGCTCTCGGCATCCAGGCAAAGAGGATATTTACCACATATGAATGTGACGATCCCGCGCTTTCTTATATCCGCGACAACGACCGTATCGATGTGCTCGCCAAGCCGCTTGCGGGCGGTGATATCGCACTTGGATTCTTTAATCTTTCCACGAGCGAAAAGACCCTCGACAAGAAGATCGATGTCGATCTGATCCTTCAAAAGATCGGCTTCAAGATGGAGGATGCTGCTCGATTTAAGGATGCTTCATCGTACAGCGTAAAGGATCTTTTTACTAAGGAGACAAAGAGTGTAGATGAGAAGGTTTTTAGTGTGCCGGCGCTTCCCGGCTGCGGCTGCAAAGTTCTGAGGATCACTCCCGTCGCATGACAACTGACGCGTTTATAAGAGAACTATGCAGTATCTTCGGTGAAGAGTACGAAGGCGTGTACGACCGCGCGGTTAAGTGCGGCTGGCTCGACACGGAAGACTTGCTCTTCAAGGACCGGACAATCACCCGTAAGAACGCCGCGCGCATCATCCATATGTATCTTTTGAAGGTGAGTGGACTGTCCGATATAAGCGGTATATCCGGAGCAGAGAAACTCCGCGATCTGTACGACTGCAGAGTCTGCACCAACCATGTCGCACAGGTTTATCTGCGCGGCATTATGGATGCGAAGGATCTTAGTAAGGACGGCGGCTTTCTGTGGTTTGACTTGGACGGTGAGGATGATCCTGAGACAAACCGGATGTACCTTAAGAGAGCGGCAAAATATGCCGCACGATCACTTGACTGAAAAAGTTGAAGGCGATAAAACAATCATACAAAGAGGTGTTACCTTTTAGACGGTTACCTCGGTTTTAGATCATAAATGACCGTTTTCCTTGATTGGGACGGTCATTTTGTACTCGATTATTCCATATTCATTCTTTTGACCGATATACTTTATTTCGTTCGATCAATATACTAAAGATGACCTTTTGGGAAAAGGGTTAAGAGATATGTTGCTTCTTAGTGAAAATATAGGGAGGAAAAGAGATGATAAGGACGAGTAAGTTTAAAAAGTTCATTGCTTCACTTACGGTTGCGGTTATGTCATTTACTATATTACCGCAGGGGTTTAAATGCGATATTGTGCGGGCTGACGTTACGGAATATCCCCTTTGGGTAGGTAACACTCACGTGACCAGTGAGAATATGGGTGATATTCCGGGTGTTCAGGGCGGCAGTATGAGCTATGATCCTGATACCAATACACTCACAATGGAAAATGTAACCGGAGTTGACACACCATATTATTGGAATGGCTGTTATACGTTAATTTATGGTAACATGGATCTGACTATTAACTTAATTGGAAACAACAGTTGGCAAAGATCAACCTCATCTGGTAATGGTTCTACAGGTATCGAACTTTTAGATAATGATCTTACAATAACCGGTGACGGAACACTTAGTTTTGATCTTTATTCCGACAGATGGAGCGTATATTCTATATCATGCATTAAACTGACGATGAATGGCGGAACACTGATCGGCAGATCACAAAGAGGGATAAACGGCGGAGTTGCTTTTGATATTTACGACTTGGAGATGAACGGAGGTTCAATAATTGCGTCTGCCGGCTATCAGGCAATTGCTTATGTTATCCGTGATGGCGACCTTGTTTTCTCGGAAGATTACGGACCTTTGATCGAAGCCTCCTATAAAATGGATGGAAGTGATTCTTCGGTAATTACCACAAACGAGATGTTGGCTGTTGGTTATGCAAATTGGTCGGATTATCAGAATAATCCTGCATATAAATATATAAAGATCAGTAATGATCAGACGCTTTATAATGTTACAGCTTCTGATGACGGACATGGAACATGTACGGCATCTCCGGATTCTGCAATGATCGGATCAACGGTTACCGTGGATGCCACTCCTGATGAAGGATATAGATTCGTGGAATGGACTGTAATTTCCGGCGGCGTAACACTTGAAGAACCATCAGACAGTACTACAACATTTGAGCTTAGAAATTCTGATGCAGAGGTTTGTGCTGCATTTGAAGTAAT
>JAFZWN010000088.1 GCA_017617295.1 Clostridiales bacterium
CGTATCCGGCCTACCGGGATCAAATATCTCGTTACATGTCATAACGGTGACCAGATCCTCGGTCTCCGACAGATTGATTATGTTATGTGTCCAGCCGGGGATCATATGTACAGCTTCGATCTTATCGCCAGAGACTTCGAACTCGACAGTCTCTCCCGTATTTATATTCCTCTCCTGAATAAGTCCGTGCCCTGAGACTACGATGAAAAGTTCCCACTTGGAGTTATGCCAGTGCTGTCCCTTGGTAATGCCGGGCTTACTGATATTGACCGATATCTGACCGCAGTCTTCCGTATGAACAAGTTCCGTAAAAGATCCTCTGTCATCCACATTCATCTTCAATGCATACTTAAACTTATCCGCAGGAAGGTAAGACAGATAAAGGCTGTAAAGCTTCTTGGCAAAAGAGCCGGAAGGCATCTTAGGCATCATGAGAGTATACGGCTGTGCCTTGAATTCAGAAAGCAGATCGACTATCTCTCCGAGAGTCACCTTATGTGTAACAGGCACACAGCAATAACGGCCGTCATCTTTAAGCACCGTCTCCACTCCGTCAAACTCACAGTGCTTTTCCTTACCTTCGAGAAGGTCGAACATCCCTTCAACCAGATCATCAATATACAGTAATTCCAATTCGGTCGTTCTGTCGTTAACGGTAAACTCCTCGTCATTCGCCATTGCCCAGCAGAATGTGGATACGGCAGAGTTGTATCCGGGACGGGAATGTCCCATGAGATTCGGGAAACGGTACACTGCAACCTTAGCGCCTGTCTCTTCAGAATAGGTGAAGAACAGCTCCTCTCCGGCCTTCTTGCTCCTGCCGTATTCGGAATCGCCGAAGCGCCCCGATAGTGTGGCCTGAACGGAAGAACTCAGCATTATCGTTGCCCTGTTACCGTATTTCTTAAGAGTATCGAGAAGGAGACTACTGAATCCGACGTTACCTTTCATGAATTCTTCGGGATCTTTCGGACGGTTAACTCCCGCAAGATTAAAAACAAAATCTGCCTTGGAGCAGTATTCATCCAGTTCCGAGGCAGTTGAATCTATATCGTATTCATAGATCTCGTCTATTACTATCGAAGGTCTTGTCTTATTCTTACCGTCTCTGATGTTCTTCAGGTTGTTGACAAGAGCAGTACCTACCATGCCCTTGGCGCCTGTTACGAGGATCTTCATGAATCCTTCCTCCAGACCATCTTATTTACTACGCCGACATAAGACTGAATGATCTTAACCACCTTGTCGGAAACATTCTCGTCAACATAATCGGGAACGGGGATCCCGTTATCACCGTTTTTAACCATCTCGACGGCCGTATCGACAGCCTGCAGGAGTCCTGTGGTATCGATGCCCGACAGGATAAAACAGCCCTTATCAAGCGCTTCGGGACGCTCTGTGGAAGTACGGATGCATACGGCGGGGAACGGATTCCCGATCGATGTGAAGAAGCTGCTCTCTTCAGGAAGCGTACCGCTGTCGGATACTACTGCAAAAGCATTCATCTGAAGACAGTTATAGTCGTGGAATCCCAAAGGCTCATGCTGTATGACACGGCTGTCCAGTGTAAATCCTGACGATTCCAGTCTCTTTTTGGATCTGGGATGGCAGGAATAAAGGATCGGCATATCGTATTTCTCCGCCATCTTATTGATAGCCGTGAACAAAGACAGGAAGTTCTTCTCGGTATCGATATTCTCCTCACGGTGAGCAGAAAGAAGGATATACTTTCCTTTGGGCAGTCCGAGGCGGGCATGAATATCAGAAGCCTGTATCTTCTCAAGGTTCATCCGGAGAACCTCAGCCATAGGAGATCCTGTTACATAAGTTCTCTCCTTTGGAAGACCGCAGTCAGCAAGATATCTTCTTGCGTGTTCGCTGTATGCGAGATTAACATCGGAAATAATATCAACTATACGGCGGTTGGTCTCTTCGGGAAGGCATTCATCCTTACAACGGTTTCCTGCCTCCATATGGAATATCGGAATATGAAGTCTCTTGGCCCCGATAACGGAAAGACAGGAGTTAGTATCACCAAGTACAAGCACTGCATCCGGCTTCAGTTCGACCATCAGCTGATAGCTCCTGGCTATTATGTTGCCCATCGTCTCGCCCAGATCAGAACCGACGGCTTCCATATAAACTTCCGGATCTTCCAGTTCAAGATCCTTAAAGAAGACTCCGTTAAGGTTATAGTCGTAATTCTGGCCTGTATGGGCAAGGATAGTATCAAAGTATTTACGGCATTTTTTTATCACTGCCGCAAGTCGTATTATCTCAGGACGTGTCCCTACTATTATCAGTAGCTTGAGCTTTCCGTTATTCTTCCAAGTCGCCATAGAACTCACCTTTCAAAAGCCTACTGTTCCGCCAGTTTGCTCTTCACGTAATCCGTACTCAGAAGCTTCGTGACCACGCCGTCAACATCGAGCAAAGTTGTATTCTGCGAAGTATAAGACTCCTCAGCTTCCGTGTGTACCGTCCCCTTTACAAAGAACTTATCGTAATTCAGGTCACGGTTATCCGCACTGACCCTGAAATATCTGCCCATATCCTCAGAACGGAGTCTTTCCTCCCTTGTCATGAGCGTCTCGTAAAGCTTCTCTCCGTGACGGGTCCCTATGATGTTGGTTCCCGTATCGCCGAAAAGTTTCTGGACGCCCTTTGCCAGATCTCCGATAGTGGATGCATCAGCCTTCTGGATAAACAGATCTCCGGGTCTGGCATTGGTAAAAGCAAATTTGACAAGATCGACTGCTTCATCAAGATTCATAAGAAACCGCGTCATAGAGGGATCCGTGATCGTAACAGGCTGCCCCGCTTTTATCTGATCGATAAAAAGAGGAATAACGGATCCTCTGGAACACATAACATTGCCGTATCTGGTACAGCATATCACCGTACCGCCGCGATCGGCAGCGACACGAGCATTGGCTGTAATGACATGCTCCATCATGGCCTTACTGATACCCATGGCATTGATCGGGTATGCCGCCTTGTCAGTACTTAAGCAAACGACCTTCTTAACTCCCGCATCGATAGCAGCATGAAGGACATTATCCGTTCCCTCTACATTGGTCTTTACGGCCTGCATCGGAAAAAACTCGCAGGACGGCACCTGTTTTAACGCAGCGGCATGCCATATATAATCGACCCCGGGCATAGCATCTGAAACGCTTCTGGGATCTCTGACATCTCCTATATAGAACTTGACCTTGGAAGCATATTCCGGATACCTGGCCTGTATATCATGCCTCATATCATCCTGTTTCTTCTCGTCTCTCGAGAAGATCCTGATCTGCCCTATGTCCGTTTGAAGAAAATGTTTTAGTACTGTAGAACCGAACGATCCGGTACCGCCGGTTATCAATAATGTTGCTCCGCTAAACTCGCTCATCACGTAACTCTCCTCGTCCGATCATTTGCATATCCGGTAAAAGTATATCACATTCACGCAAAGATTTTTTAGCTCAGGCCGGCATACATGATCTTTACAAATGCTGTCCTATAGAAAATTTGAGGATGTATTTTTGTGAAAGGAGCGTTATCATTAGTTAACGTAAATACGGCTGTATTTTGGTCCGTATATTATCTATAGAATAAGGGAGATAAGAAAATGGAAGAATTCAATACGATCGAAAAAGTTCAGGCACTGTTTCAGGCAAAGGGGATTGGAGATCCGGATGATATTTATCTGGCACTTCTTAAGGACACCAGAAAATACTCCGGCATGGCAGACGGAATGGAATATCCATACACGGCACTCCTTCTGGACATAACTAATGACGGGATCGGATATTATCGTCTTGTACAACCCAAGTTCTCACTGGTGATCCTGATGCAGAATCTGGTCGTCGATCCCGAATCGTACACATTCATACCTAACAACAGCATTAAGAGTATAGAAGTTAAGAAATTCGGTCTTCTCGACAACAAGAGGAAAAATCTGATAATCAAGACAAATGACAAAAAGACCCACTATCTCTACGGTCTGATAGAAGATGATCTTCTTCCCTACCATAACGGGAATATGCAAAAGCTCATTGCCCGGTATTCCGTGAAGTAAGATAAAATCTGTTTTCTCCGATCTGCTGTATCCGCACGTCTCATTGTTAGTATTCATAACACTATTCCAACAAATTTGACTTTTTGCTCGCAATAATGTTATTCTCCATCTAACCCGCACGGAGGAGATACAAGACCATGAAAGAACTGTCTTTGGAATCATTAGCTGACAACGTCACTTCGAAGCGCAAGGCTCTTAAGATGCGCCAGATCGACCTCGCGAAGGCAACCGGCATCAACAGGGCCCTCATCTCACAAATAGAAAATAAGGAGTTCACTCCATCCGTAAATCAGCTCATGTCCTTATCCGAAGTACTGGGCTTTCAGATGACTGACCTGTTCGCAGATCCGGGAAAAAAGAAACAGGCACCGGCAAAAAGATATAACATCGCCGTAGCCGGAACGGGATATGTAGGCCTGTCTCTTGCAGTCCTCCTGGCGCAGCATAACGATGTGACCGCCGTTGATATAATCCCGGAGAAGGTGAATAAGCTTAATAATCTTGTCTCCCCCATCCGCGACGAATATATTGAAAAATATCTCGGCGAAACCAAAGAAGGCAAGAGAGATCTCACACTTAAAGCAACGACAGACGGAGCGTCTGCATATAAGAATGCAGACTTTATAGTCATCGCCGCTCCGACGAACTACGATCCCAACAGGAACTTTTTCGATTGTTCCGCGGTCGAGACTGTACTGGATCTCATCAGGGAATCAACGGCTAAGAGCAGTAAGAAACCCGTGATAGTGATCAAGTCGACCGTTCCCGTCGGATATACCGAGTCGATACGCGGGAAGACCGGCATGGATAACATAATCTTCAGTCCCGAATTCTTAAGGGAATCCAAAGCCCTATATGATAACCTCTACCCAAGCCGTATAATCGTCGGATGCGACGGCAAAACAAAGGAGCAGGCTCAGACGTTTGCGCAGCTCCTTCAGCAGGGAGCAATAAAACAGGGAGTGGAGACTCTCTTTATGGGCTTTACCGAAGCTGAGGCGACCAAGCTCTTCGTCAACACATACCTTGCTCTCAGAGTCTCCTATTTTAACGAACTCGATACATATGCTGAAGTTAAGGGGCTCGACACCCTGGATATAATCAGGGGCGTATGCTTAGATCCCCGAGTCGGTGATTTCTACAACAACCCGAGCTTCGGCTACGGCGGATACTGCCTGCCCAAGGACACCAAGCAGCTCCTCGCCAACTACAGAGACGTCCCCGAGAACCTTATCGAAGCCATCGTCGAGAGCAACAGGACAAGGAAGGATTTTATTGCTGACCGCGTGCTCGAGATGGCCGGCGCATACAGTTACTCCAACAATAAGTTCGACAAGCAGAAAGAAAAGGATGTCGTCGTAGGGATCTACAGACTGACCATGAAGTCCAACTCCGACAACTTCCGCCAGAGTTCCATCCAGGGCGTCATGAAAAGGATCAAGGCCAAAGGCGCGACCGTCATAATATACGAGCCCACGCTCGAGAACGGTTCCACTTTCTTCGGCTCCAAAGTCATAAACGACCTTAAGAAGTTCAAGAAGAAATGCGGATGCATCATTGCCAACAGATACGACCCCGCACTGGATGACGTTAAGGACAAGGTCTATACGAGAGATCTGTTCAGGAGAGACTGACTCTTCCGCGAAGGTCAAAACAGGTTCTTTTAAATAGTTCTGAAAGACCTATGGAGTTTCATAATACTCTTCTCCGAATACTCCAATCGAGATCTATAAGATATCCGGTGAATATAGCGATCTATTTTTCCTGTGCTCAGATTATAAAAAATTCCGCCACTTCCAAGCGGAAATGGCGGTATTATCATGTGTTTATCGTTTGATAGTGATCTTATCTCTCGTGTCTTGCGTACTTGGGAAGCAGAAGAGGAGAAACGTCGCCTGTGTCAAGTCCTGCGCTCTTGAGTTCTTCGTCGTATGCCTTTACGTGATCGAGATTAGGTGTGCCGATCGTTACTTCCTTATACTTGGCGGCTGCCTTCTTACCTGCGTTTCTGCCGAAGACGATAACGTCGAGGAGGGAGTTACCCATGAGACGGTTCGTACCGTGGATACCTCCTGCTGCCTCGCCTGCTGCGAGGAGGTTGGGGATCACGTTCGTGAAGCCCTCGCCGTTGATCTCGAGTCCGCCGTTCTGATAGTGGAGCGTCGGGTAGATCAGGATCGGGACCTTACGCATATCGATACCGTAGTTCATGTACATACGGAACATGGCAGGGATCCTCTTCTCTATGGTGCCTTCGCCGCCCAGGATCTCGATCATGGGTGTGTCGAGCCATACGCCCTTCAGGCCTCCGGGAACATCAACACCTCTTCCCTCACGGCACTCTCTGATAACGCCTGAAGCGTTAACGTCACGAGTCTCCAAGGGATGGATATAAGCCTCACCGTTTGCATTAACAAGCTGTGCACCTACGGATCTTACCTTCTCTGTAACAAGAGCACCGAGGATCTGGGAAGGGAATACTGCTCCGGTAGGGTGATACTGGATGGAATCCTGGTACAGAAGAGGAGCGCCGGCTCTGTATCCGAGGATAAGTCCGTCAGCAGTGGCGCCGTAGTGGTTGGATGTGGGGAAGCCGTTGTAGTGCATCCGTCCTGCACCGCCTGTGGCGATGACAACGACCTTTGCCTTGGCTACCAGATAGTCGCCTGTCTCCATGTTAAGGAGGACTGCGCCTGCAGCCTGCCCCTTCTCGTCCTTAAGGATCTCTACTGCGGATGTGAACTCGACTACCGGGATACCGAGGTTGATGACCTCGTCACGGAGAGTCCTCATGATCTCTGCGCCGGAATAGTCCTTGGCTGCGTGCATCCTCTTTCTGGATGTTCCGCCGCCATGTGTTGTTACCATCGTGCCGTCAGCGTCCTTATCAAACTCGACACCAAGCTCGTTGAGCCACTTGATAGCGTCGGGAGCCTCGGTTACGAGTCTCTTAACGAGCTCGGGGCGTGCAGCGAAGTGTCCGCCGCCGAAGCAGTCGAGGTAGTGCTGTACGGGAGAGTCGTTCTCCTTGTCGGCTGCCTGGATGCCGCCCTCAGCCATCATGGTGTTGGCGTCACCAATACGGAGCTTTGTGACGATCATGACATTGGCACCTGCGTTGTGGGCCTCGATGGCGCAGGAAGAACCTGCTCCGCCGCCGCCGATTACGAGAACGTCAACATCGTAGTCGATCTTACTGATGTCGACTTTATCCGTCATGAGACGGCTCGTGGAATGGAGCATGTTGGCAAGCTCGAGGGGTGCTCTCTGACCCTTGTTGGGACCAACCTTGATCTCGGCGAACGAATCGCTGTTATAGTCGGGATGGAACTTGGCAAGAAGATCGTCCTTCTCTTCGGCTGTAAGCCTTCTGGGCTCGGTAGCCATACGGGCAGCTCTTGTAGCCTCCACCTTCTTTATGGATTCCATCATATTTTCGGGATACGGTGCGTACATTATCTTGTGCCCTCCTTATTTCTCGATCTCTCTGGTGTTGTAAAGCTGCTTGACTTCGTCGACCGGCTTATTCATCATCTCAGCCATTGCCTCGTCAAAGTCACCGTTATTGATCTCTTCAACACGCTTTGTGAGGTGCTTGGCCTCAGGCTCGATATACTTACCGTTAAGTCTTCTGGCAAGAAGTCCTACCATGGGGTGAGAGATACCGGCGGGGCATCTTACGGAACATGTGCCGCACATGATACAGTCGAAGGAAGCCTCGGCACAGGCCTTCATGTCGCCTCTCTGGGCATATGCGATATACTGCATCGTCTCAAGAGACTGAGGGCATGCCTTGGTGCAGGCATTACATCCGATACAGGAATATATCTCGGGATAAAGCTCCATCATTACCTTCTGGTTAGCGGAAAGGTCGTTGATGTCGTATGTTCTCTTATCCGTGGGGAAATAAGGGATCTGTGTGATGTACATACCTTCCTGTACCTGAGTAGTGCAGGCAAGGCCGGTCTTCAGTTCGTTCTTGCCCTTGATCCTGTAGATGCAGGCGCAGGCACCGCAGAAACCGTGACGGCATCCGACGCCTCTTTTAAGTGTATAGCCGGCATATTCCATGGCGGTCTGGATAGTCAGAGCCGCGGGTACAGTGTACTTCTTACCGTAAAAGTAAACGTTTACCATTTCTTCCATAGTCTAAGTTTCCTTTCCTCATCAATATTCGTTAGGGAGTTCGTCTATCTGGTCGAATCTGAATACGGGACCGTCCTTGCAGACGAACTTCGATCCGATATTACATCTTCCGCACTTACCGATACCGCACTTCATACGAAGTTCGAGCGTCGTGTAGATCTGCTCGTCCGTAAAGCCCATTTCCTTAAGGCCCTGAAGGACGAACTTGATCATGATCGGCGGTCCGCAGACGATGCCGATGCAGTCTGTCTTGAATCCGATCTCCTTGAGATATGTGGGAACGAATCCGACATGGCCGTCCCAGCCTTCCTGCTCACGGTCGATCGTGAGATAGACGTTTACATTGGGAGCCTTCATCCAGACATCCTGTATCTCCTGGAGCTTAACAAGGTCATCGGCGGATCTGGATCCGTAGAGTATATCGATCCTTCCGTAGTTCTCCCTGTTATCGAGGCAGTAGTTGATGACCGATCTTAAGGGAGCCAGACCGATACCGCCGGCGATGAAGAGAAGGTTCTTGCCCTTAAACTCCGTCTCGACAGGGAAGTTGTTGCCGTAAGGACCTCTTACGGTTACCATGTCGCCTACTTCGAGGCTGTGGAGCTGCTCGGTCAGGATACCGCACTTCTTGATACTGAATTCCTGATACTCTTTATTCGTGGGGGAAGATGTTATCGAGAACATTCCCTCGGATACTCCGGGAACGCATACCATGGCGCACTGGCCGGGCATATGCTCGAAGAGCTTACCGCCGTTCGGGGCATTGACCCTGAAGGTCTTTACATCGGGAGTCTCCTGTGTGATCCCCGTGATTATGCCAACCTGAGGCACTAATATATCTTTGCTGCTGCAATCACACATCAGACGGCACCTCCTTTATTCTCTTTTCCGAAGGCCTTGATGACCTTCACGATATTGAGCGACTGAGGGCACTTGTCCACGCAGCGCCCGCATCCGACGCAGGAGTACATGCCGTCATATCTGTCAGGGAAATAAACGAGCTTATGCATGAACCTCTGACGGAATCTCTGAAGCTGGGTGGTACGGTTCTGTCCGCCCGCCATGAGCGTAAAGTCGGAATACATGCAGGAATCCCAGCATCTGTATCTCTCTATGCCGTCCTTTGTCGTATAGTCCTTGATGTCGTAGCACTGGCATGTGGGACATACGAAAGTACATGTGCCGCATCCCAGGCAGGGATTATAGAGCTTGGCCCAGACGTCGGACCCAAACTTCTCGTCCGTCTTTCCGGCGCCCCAGCCCTCGAGGCTGAGCTTGGTATTGGGAAGCTTGTCCATGAT
The DNA here is from genome assembly GCA_017617295.1 of Clostridiales bacterium. GTDB lineage: Bacteria > Bacillota > Clostridia > Saccharofermentanales > Saccharofermentanaceae > Saccharofermentans. The sequence goes on from JAFZWN010000088.1 coordinate 9,514, forward strand.
GGCCTTGATGTTGGCCTTCTCTTCCTCGATGGCCTGCTCGTCGGCGTCGGCGAAAAGATCCTTAACGCCTTCGGTAAGAGCCGTACCCTTATCGGTAAGGGGCTTCCAGTAAAGGTCCTCACCTACGACCCATGTGGCAACGTCAGCCTTGGGGTCTGCCGGGTCGATGCCGAATACCGTACAGAAGCAGGACTCTTCGGGTTCGTGGCAGGCAAGGGCGACGATGATGCCGTGGTCCCTTCTGGCCTTATAGTAGTTATCAACAGGGTCAGAGAGGAATACCTTGTCGAGTACGTCGACAGCCTTTACGTCGCAGGCTCTCATTCCGAATACGACGAAGTCCTTATCCTTAAGGTCCTCCATGGATACTTCGAGCTTGGTCCTGATCTTGGTGCCCGATGCCTCCTCGCCATTAGCGAGCTCGTCGGCGGGGGTGATCGTCTTTCTTACGTTATACAAAGTCTCGAACTGAGGGAAGAAAGCGTCCTTGGCGGACTTGACCGTCTTATTGACAAGGATGCCTTCCGTGTCGGCGCCTTCTTCATAAACGCCGAAGTTATACTGACCGGCCTTCTTAAGAGGAAGGATCAGTTCCTGCTCAGCGGCGATCTTCGAGAATAATGTATCTAAATCCTTTATAGCAATCTTATACATATATTATCCCCTTTCTCCGGGCTCGATGTCTTCGAAGGTAAAGTCCGTAAGAGGGCACTGGGCCTCAGGATCCTTACCTGCCTGGAACTCGCCGTAGAACTTGTCGATATCCTTGATGAACTTCCTGTTGAACAGGTGAAGCGGGATGCCTTCGGGACATACCCTGCTGCACTCGCCGCAGTCCGTACATCTGCCAGCAACGTGGAAAGCCCTGATGATGTGGAACATCCTCTCTTCGAAGGAGACCACGTTGGCCTTCTGCTGGGCGTCGAACTTGGTGTTGTCGAAGATGCACTTCCTGCATGAGCAGGCGGGGCATACGTTACGGCATGCGTTGCATCTGATGCACTTGCTAAGCTCCTTCTTGAAGAACTCGAATCTCTCTTCGGGGCTCATTGCCTCGATCCTCTCGATTTCCTCGAATCTCTCGCGGTCTGCGGTGTCCTTTGACTCTCCCCAGATCTCGTCAGAGATCATGTGCTCCTTGCCCTTGCAGACGTGGCATCTGTCAAGGAGTGCGTCTGTATATGCGACCGTTTTGTCGCCGTAGATCGTGTTGACCGTGATCTCGTCGCTTCCGTCGAGCTCTGTGCCGGATACGGCAGTGATACCCTTGGTACCCTTCTTGATCTTCTCGATATCGAGCTTGCCGCGGCAGCCTACTGCCACGATATAAGCGTTATCCCTGTTTACGCGGTGCTCCCTGATGAGCTGGTTGAAGCTGTAGGTATCGCAGGGCTTAAGGCAGACAGCCGTCTTGCCCTCGAGTTTTGTGGCTTCGATCATCATCTTAGAAAGGTTCGCTCCGCAGAAGCCGTCATAGACGAAGTCTTCGAGCTCCTCGGCGGAATTGAAGATCGCGGGCTCGGGATTATAAGGCATGTCGCCCTTCTTCCATCCGAGTATTCTAACTACGGTACCGTCAGTCAGGAGTTCCTTTAATCTGTCTTTTAATCCTTGCATCTTAAATCCCCCAATCTGACACTCTTACCGAGTGACTTGATCTTCTCGCAGAATTCGTTCATCGTGTTGGAGAACTTCACGCCCTCAGCGGCGGAACACCACTCGACTCTCGTTCTGCCGTTCTCAACGCCCATATAATCGAGCATCGAGAAGAGAAGCGTCATACGTCTCCTGGCGTAGTAGTTGCCCGTGCTGTAGTGGCAGTCTCCGGGATGGCATCCGCAGATGATGACTCCGTCGGCACCTCTCTCGAAAGCCCTCAGGATAAACATGGGATTGACTCTTCCGGAGCAGGGTACTCTTATGATCTTTACGTCAGCAGGATAGGAAAGCCTTGAAGATCCTGCGAGGTCTGCACCGGCGTAAGAACACCAGTTGCAGCAGAAAGCTAATATCAACGGACGAAATTCCGTTTTCTCTTCGTTCATCGACATATAGAATCCACCTCCGTTGTAATCTGTCTGTTGGAGAAGCCCTGAAGATCCATGGCACCGGAAGGACAGGACGTGGTGCAGGCACCGCAGCCCTGACACAGAGCGTTGTTGACGACAGCGACTCTTCGTACCTCATTGACTCCGGGTCCTCTGACCTGCTGATCCTCGTAAGTGATAGCTCCGTAGGGGCAGACGTTCGCACATGTGGAGCATCCGTTACAGAACATGGGATCGCACTTGGCGGTGCAGGGGTTGGTCTTGAGCTTATCCTTGGC